>NZ_CP058410.1 GCF_015239775.1 Trichlorobacter lovleyi | reverse complement strand
AAACTTTCCAGAAGCTGGTTGGATCTGACACCTTGGCTGCAGTTGCCGAAGGACGGATCTGGGTAAACACAGACTACGTCACCATGTTGGAAGGTGCAGGTTGGAGCGAGCAGGAGATCATTTCGGTGATCTACAACGTTCTTCTCCACGAAAACATGCACCCCAGCAACCACCCTGACCTGGAATGCCCCGGTCGGTTCGCTAACAAGCTCCGCGACGCGAAAGCGGTCAAAGCAGAGTTTGGATTTTCCATGTCTGGTATTCAAAAGCTCCTCAATGTCGTTTATGACGCCAAAGGTGACGCGATTACCGCCAAGGCCTGGAGGATTTACGATCCAAAGCCGGTTTTCACGGCATTCAAAGCCAAAGACGAAGCATCTTTTCAGGGGTCGGCCATGGGTGAATTCCTCATTGCAGTACGCGAGGAAGCCATCGGCCGTCCGATAGCATGGTTCGATGTTTGTGACGAAGCAAGAGAGGCAGCCCAAAAGGTTGTCGCAATTGCCAGTCAGCCGCTGTTCTCTACAGAGAACGGGGTCATGTATATGACTCAGGCGGAAAAGAACATCGACATTGCCCGCATCATCGTCAAACTCATCAAGGACGAGGAGTCCGAAGAAGAGGAAGGCGAGGGCACACCCGGCAGCGGTAAGCCGAGTGGCAAGCCTGGAAAAGGCAAAGGCAAAAAGAAACCCTCCAAAGGATTGACCGAGGAGGAAAAAGAAGCGATCGAAAAGGCCCTGGAAGAAGCAGAGGAGGCCGGTCTCTTTGAGGAAGCTCAATCAGCTGAAGAAGCTGAAGGAGATCTCGAGGGAGCCCTCCAGGACGTAGACTTGAAGGATGCCGAGGAATCGGAACTCGCCCGTGAGCTGTTAGGCATGGGTGCCGAGGAGTGGGCATTCCAGATGGTTTGGCAGGACGCTAACAAAAAGGTCAGGTTCGAAGGCACAAGCGGTAAAGCCGACGGCCCTGCCCGTAAGGTTGGCAACCTCCCCTGGTCACCCGGCATGCCGATGCGGGACTTGGACATCGAGGACACAATCATCAACTCGGGGCGCTTTATCCCGGGCGTGACAACTGTCCGCGGCGTCTATAAGCCCGGCCCAGGACTTCCACAACCAGCCCCGGTTCCAACCACTGTGCAGTTTTCGGTGGACGGCTCCGGATCCATCCAACAAGAAAGCCCCTACCGCAGGGGAGCGTACAACCACGACTTGGCGTGCGCATCCTGCTTCGCAATGATCCGGTATGCTCAAAAGCATAAGATCCCCGTTGGCGGCAACGTCTTCGCGGACGAAAACCACCGGATTAAAACGAGTAAAGACTATGAAGCTGTCGCACGTGACGTGTGGAAGTGGATCAGTCGGGTAGGAGGAGGTAACGATGTCTCGGGCACTGAACCGCTCACTGATATCCCAAAAGGTAGCCTGCTGGTTTATATCACTGACTTCCATCTCTTTGACCACTGCGTCAGAGGCACGAAGGATCTGAACCGGTTGGTCAATGAAGGGGTGGATGTGGCGTTCATCGCTTTGTTCGAGAACCACAACGCCGCTGCATCCGGTCTGCAGTACATGGAATGCAAGCGGTTGAGTGATCTGCAGGACATGGCGCTCAAGACCGTCCGTCGCCGTTAACCATCAACAGCTGTACCAACCCTAACAGGGGGAGCGCATCTTCACGAACCCCCGCAGAGGGGTCGGTGCGTCTCCCCTTTCTCTTGAAAGGAGAAGACTACAATGGCTGAGATAAAAAAGAGCTTTGCGGAAATCTTAAAGACAACCCTGTCGTCCGATGCTGGCGATTCGATCGGGGCTGTAGCACTAAAGAAAACGCTGCAGTCATATCGAATTCGCCAGGGCAACGAGGTTGACCCGGTTCCGCTTCCTTTCCTGCGAGATCCAAAGCCCCGCCAGGCGCAAGCCATCTGGGCTGCGGTAAAGACCTTCGCAGAAGGACGCTCACACCTCATAAACGGTGCACCGGGCACCGGCAAAACATTAATGGCAATCGGCGCCGCCGGGATGCTGAAAAGCAAGGGTTATCAGGACAACGTTCTGGTAATCACACCCGCCAACGTAACCCGCAAATGGTGCGACGAAGTGGCTGAAACGCTTCCAAGCAGCCATGCAACAGCGGTGCGTTGCCGGAACATTCTTGCTGATCAGGTCCCTGTCTGCTCCTGCTGCGGCACGTCCTTCGGGAAACGTGCTGAAAGGCTGGAGGAAGGGACTCCGTGTGCGACATGCGGAGCTACCCTACAGAAAACGGCAATCGGGCAACTGAGAACCGTTCTGCAGACGCCGGTCGAACCGGGAATCACTCGGTTCATTATTCTCTCTGATGGCAACATCAGGGAAAACTTCCACCATGAGACCCCTGACTTGCGAGTAACCACCTGGTCAGAGAAACACCGCAAGCTTGCTGACGAGAAGCTGATCCTCAGTACTGCCGGCTGCGTGAACAAAGAGGACGATGTCCTTGCACGCTGTCCCAAGTGCGGTCAGACCTTTCAGGTCGATGGCCCACGCAAGGCTGATGTGAAGTTTCTCACGGTTGCTGCTGCTAAACGGCAGGGACAAACTGTCTGCACCGCCGTTGATCCACACACCAAGAAAAAGTGCGGTGAGATATGGTCAGACATAGTCACAGAATCTCAAACTTACAACCGTCGTAGCCCGGCCCTGCTGGCCAAGTGGATCCGTCGCAATAAACTGGCCAAGTTGGTTATTGTTGACGAAGGCCACCGCAGCAAAGGTGATGGCGTACAGGGCGAATATACCCGTGCGCTGTCTAAAGCAGGCGAGAAGGTACTCTACCTGACCGCCACGCTGACCAACGGCTACGCAAACTCAGTTCACTACATCCTTCAGGACCTGGTGCCAGGTTTGTGCAAGGCAAATGGCTTCGGTTACCACAACGAAGTATCCTTCGCCAACACTTATGGCGCCGCAGAGGTCCGTTCGTGGACAGACCCGAAGAATGGCAAGAAAGTGGTAAAAACCCTTCCTCGCCCGGGTATCTCTTCAGACCTGTTCCGCGAATATCTCGTAGGAGTCTCAGACTTCATCGAGATGGATGCGGTGACAACCCTTCCTCCGAAAATCGAGCAGTCCATCACTATCCCTATGGATACTGACATGCGCGTTGCCTATGACCACTTCACTGACCACTTCTGTGGCGAGCTGAAGGAGTTGGTTGAAAAGGCGCTGGGCGGGAAAAAATCAAAGGAGCTTCAATCTTTGGTTTCCGCTTACGTGCAGGCTCGCCTTGCCTGGGTAGATACACTTGAAGGTTCTACCACCACAGGCAAGATTACCCTTAAAGACGGCACCAAGATCGAGGTCAAGTTGCCGGACTTCACATACGACCCGGGTTATGGGGTCCTGACGAATAAGGAGGTAGCTTTAGCTCAGCGCATTCTGGCTGAGAACGAAGAGGGTCGGCTCTGTCTGGTGTATTACACCAACGTTGCCGCTCCAAAGCGTGTAGCAAATGCCTTACAGGCAAACGGTGTAAAAATCACCGTACTGCCTGCGTCGGTTCGCCCCGAGGACAGGGAAGAGTGGATGGCAGAAGCAGCAGCTGAAGGCTACAACGTCATCTGTAACCCTGTTCGCGTCAAGGAGGGTATCGACCTGCTTGACTTCCCTACCATCATTAGTTGCCAACCGCTGCCGGCATTGGCTGACCACGTTCAGTCAATGATGCGCTCCTGGCGTATTGGACAAAACAAAGAGGTACGCCTGTTTTATATGGCGTATGCCAATTGTGCCCAGATGATCGCTCGCGACCGTCTGGCTCTGCGCCTTGTTCAAGCCGAAGAGGCAGAAGGACGCCTCTCTACATCCGGCCTCAAGGTAAATGCAGGAAAATCTTCGATTCTGGAAGAGATGGTTTTGGCCATTCTTGAAGGAAATGAGGACCTGCTTAAATCCGCAGAAGTAGTTATGCAGGAGGCAGCACCTGCTGGCAGCCCAGTCTTCGCACCTGCGGCCATGGCTGCACCGGTAGTAGAACCCGTGGAAGATATTCCGTGGGCACCGTTACTGGTCAAGGTCATCACACGGGTAACCGAAATCTTCAGGCGCAAGCCTAAGGTTGTATTGGTTCCTGATGTGCAACTGGCTTTATTTGATTTTATGGCCAGTTAATGCCGCACCCCTTGGACATATATAGCTAAGGGGGAAATCCTCTTTTTATCCCGCCATCACCTTCGGGTGCGCCTGGCGCCGGGAGCAGATCAGCATACTCCCGGATGGGGGAGGTGCGTGGAGAGAACTCATGCCGAACAATATATCCAAATTTTTCGAATGTATCTGGCGGATGTTTATGAGCCGCTGGATGCTGATGAAAAACACCCAAACCGAAAATCTGCAGCAGCACAGTCTGGAGGTTGCGGCGATCGTCTATAAGCTTGTAGAGATCCGCAACAGCCAGTTTGGCGGTAAGTTGAACCCCGCCATGGCTTCTGTGTATGGCATCTACCACGACGCTTTGGAAATTTTCACGGGAGATTTTCCTACGCCGGTTAAGCAGTTCGCCGGCGGGGCGATCAAAAAGATAGCTGATCAGATTGAGGCGTACGCCTTGGATCGCCTGATCGCTTTTCTGCCGGAAAAACTTCAAAGCTTCTACAGATCAGCCTTTCAAATCCCTGCTGAATACAAGCAGGTGATCAAGGCTGCAGACCGTATCTCAGCACTCATCAAGTGCCACAAGGAGTTGGCAGCGGATAACCGGGAGTTCGCTCCTGCCGCTGCCCGACTCCAACAGGCACTGGCTGACTCGGGCCTCCCAGAAGTCCAGGTTTACCTGGATCATTTGCCTGAGTATCGGGTGCATGGCGATCTGGATCAGCAGTTCCGGATCTTCGTAATCACCCACGCCCTCGCGTTGATCAAAACCGGGGACGAGGCCACAGCTGCTGAAGAGGCGGCTGACACTCTTACCTCAATTACCAGTCCTTTGGCAATCGGCGCAGTTCAGATTGCTTACGTCTTGGATAACCGCAGCATGCGAGAGAGTCTTCTGAAGTCGAACCTCCCTGAGGTCCGCTACTTTGCAGAAAATTTCATCCCGCCTGGTCTGCATCAGGTAACCCTCGACGAACTGCTGAACGCAGACGAGGACTGGCTGATTTAACCAAACCTTTCCCCCTGCCATATACGGGCCACAAGCATCACCACGGCCCGTATGGGGGCCGTGTATCTCACACACACGGAGGTGCGGAATGAAATCACCGTACTTTGACATCATACCTGGCAGTGACGGCAGATACAGGATCGCCCTGGCCGAAAAGTATGCGCGGAAATTTGCGCAGGCAGTCGGTGGCATCTTCATAAGCCCGGCGCTTCCCACCAAAGAGGACGCCGAGCGTATAGCCTGGAAATTCATTTCGGAGGCTTCAGCAATGGGGCTTAAAGAAATGAGGCGCCGTCACAGTGACATTGTAGCAGACCGTGCATTTGCAGCGTCTGCTCAGGAATCACTCTTCTAAGAAAGGAGGCATAAAATGCCTAAACGGAATTTTCAAATCCTAGTAAGCCACAAATCAGGTCTTTGGGACTGGTTTGTTATGCCTCCCTGCATCTCACTCACTCTCAAGCACTTTGGCGAAGAACAGACTGAATCTGCTGCACGAGCGGCTGCAGAACAGTATGTAAATGCTGTTGGCTACAGGAGGGATTAAGATGTGGTTTTTACAAACACCAAGAACCGTCGAGCACATCGATGGAGAGGTTGAGGTCATTTGGCCGACACCCCCAAACACTGACACCAGGGGATTTCAGCAACTGCTTGAAAGGGCTAAAGAGATGGATGTGCCACTCAAAGCAGCTGCACAAGCCAGAAGGGGCTTTGTTGCTGATCGCATCTACCGTTTAGAGCAACTGCTCTGGGGGTGTGAACGAGAAGCAGAACGCCTTGGCATGAATCCCAATTTTCTCCATAACCAAGGAGAGATTCGCAGGTTTATGAAACAGATCACGCTTCTTCAGAAGTTTGAAAAGTTATTTCGTGAACACCGTAATCTCTCATCTGAACTTGAAGAGATAGATGACTACCTGGCTGGGAAGGAAAAAAAGGAATCTACCTTAATTCCTGATCACCAGATTGAGAGGGCAGATAATGCCGGACGTGATGTACTCAAACAGATCCTCGAAGATGCAGGCTTTCAGGTTTTTGGCAATTGGACACTCCGGTGTCCATTCCATGATGACCAGGGGCCATCTGCATCAATAGCAAAAGGCTTTCTTAACTGTTTTGCTGGGTGCAAGGCAATGGGTCCGATCCAACTGGTTCGGCACCTCCATGGCCTTGACTTTCCCCACGCAGTTAAATATGTCCTGCGCTACTGCTAAAACATCCCGCTATCCATGCGGAAGAGAGGTGACCTTCGGGTCACCTCTTTTTTTTATTTCCGCCCGAAAAAATTCTTGATTTTCCTGTCTAAATTTCTTAAGATCACACTATCTTCTCTCCGCCTAGCTCTTCCGAGCTACCCTTCAGTCCTCACCAGGCTGTCGTACCCAAGAAATTTCAATAGGTGAAATTTCTTCTCCCCCGAGACACACCAGCCCCGGCTGATTTGTGTCCATACCCACCAAAACTCTTTCTTCCCCCACCAGGGCAAAGAGTTTACATATTATCACTTAAACCCGTTTAGCCCATTATGACTCAGGTCATTTTGGATATGCTATTCGGGTTTTTTATTTTCCACGCTTACGCGAAAGGAGCAGTACATGAAAAGGATCGTATGGAAAAGTAAGATTACTGGATTTTGTGGCAACGGTCAGCCAATTGACAGCTCAGTTGCTGAAAAAATGGCTGCTGAGATGAACGAACAATATCCGGATATCGAACATTGGACTGAAGTAGTTTGATCCCCCTCATCCCCGCCAGCGACTCCGGTCGATGGGGTTTTTGTTCTAACCCCTTCTGGCAGGGTTAGATCGCTTCTTTCAACTCCGCAAGGAGGCATTGTTTTCACGCCTCCTTCGGGAGTATTGCGTGGATACGGTGCCTCCTTAGGGAAGTGAAAGCTTACCCAATCTCAGGATAATAAGGAGAATACCATGCAAGTCTCATACGCCAGCGACACCTACCACCTGTCTATCGCCAAGGCATCTTACGCAAAAACCAAGAAGGCTTATAAACCTTCTATGTTTGAATTTCTGCGTTGCCTTCCTCTGATTGGTTGTATTTTCGGCTAACAGAGGCCCCGCTTTCCAAATCACCGGTAAGTCAGACCAAGGATCCGTCCTTCTTCTGACCCCGGTGTTTTGGTTTGCGAGTTTTACACTATCTCTCCTCCTTTTGAACCACCAGGGCCTTGAGTCCTCAACCATGTTGTTGAGGGTTGAAGGCCCTGGTGGGGCATATCTTACATAGAGAAGAAAGAGGAGGAAGTCATGGTACGTGTAAAAATTAACGGTCGGCAGTTCAATCTTTCCTGGGATGACTTCATGAAGGCTCTCAATCGTGTTCCTTCGAGCGCAGTTGAGTTCATGGGCGAAGTTCCAGCAGTTTAGTTCTCTAACTAACTAGAAAGGTAAGGTGGATAGTATGCAAAGGCGTAAACTTATAACTGGTTGGCCAGGTTCTTATGTGTGGAACATTTTGCCGGCAGCCTCAGGGTTGTCGATGAAGCCTTTCGGGGTAGCTCCTACACTTGAAGCAGCTGATAAAGCTGCAACTGACTACCTTGATCGCGCTGAGCGTTGTGATCGTTTTCATCACTGCGGCCAGCAATTTGTTGCTCAAGGCGCATAATGCCAGCGTTACTATTTAAATCTTCGGCCAGGCTTCGAGCATTGGTTCGGAAAGAGAAAGGCGGGTGATCCATGAAAAGGATCCCCGCCTTTTTTTATTTCCCCTTATCCGGGCACTGTCAAAACTGTCAAAAGCCCTGATTAAGCAAATGCTCTTGAGTAGACCAAGTGGTACTTTCTCGGGCTCTTGCGGTCCGGTTTAATTTTTTCGTGTAGAATCTGGCTGTATTTCTTTTCAGCAGCATCAAGGGAACGCCGGAACCAGATCTCAATATTTAAGCCGCCAATATCGCTTCCGGAGTGTTTTTCAATCAGAAACCCCCCACGAATGGATATAAGAGCAAGCTCATACCAGGCATGCTGGACGGAATCACTTTCAAGCCTGCTTCTCATAATCATACGTTCATCACTGGTTGCACTGAACAGATCCATCTGAGATTCGCCCATGATGCACCTCCTTCAAAAGCCGCAGACTTACTTTCTGTAAGCCCTGGCAGTCCTGCCGCAAACCTTTTGCCCGTAATCGTAGATATCAGCTAGTGCCCTGAAATGGTCTCCTTGGTTTACAAACAGGGTAGGGCGGTAACCCATTTCTGCCGCGGCGAGCAGTTCATTGAATGATTGAAAGTTGGTGTGGCCGACAGTCAATCGCTCCGCGATTGCGGTAAGCCTGTCTGCTGCGGATTGCTTTACAGACGGATCCTTGCAGGCATCAGCTTCCTCTATAAGTAAAAACACCTCATGCGAAATATCGTATCCATTATTGCCACTCACAGAACACCTCCTGTTTACAGGTCAGCCAGATCGCCAACAAGGTTGTTAAGACGCTTTTTAATTTCTCCGCTCTCGACAAGAGACATGAAGCCTTTTTCAAGAAAAAACCCTAACACTTCTCCTTCTTTTGCATCCAGCGGTAGTTCATCCCTGAAAAGCGATGAAACACCAAGAATTTTGTTTATTACTTCTTTCTTGATTGAGACGCGCTTAGTTAGCATTTCTGGTGCAGAATCAAGATTGCTTGCTTCTTTTTTCTGTTTCATGGCTCTTCCCCCAAAATAATCCAATTTTCACAATTACTACCACAAAAATGTAAAAAGTCTAGTTTTCTTTAGAAAACACATTTTATTACGCAAAATACGGTAAAGAGGCTTAAAACGTTTAAAAGCCGAGATAACCATAATGGCCCGGAATAATGCTTATTTATTACTGTGCAGAATAATCCATCTGTATAGTAATATTGACCAAGACTAAGAATAGTGGTAAAAATTAAGAAAACACGAATTTTGGCCAAAAAAACGTAGACGGTTTTTCTTTTAAGGGGTAGCCTTGACATAGGCTAATAACAAAAAACGGCTTAAAACGCGAATTCTTGCGTCGGCCTCCTGAGGCCCCGTAAATACTGGCTTCGCGGGTATTGAGGTATTGTATGTGGTTTGTAGCAACATTGGGACTGACACAGATGGAAGAAGATGTGCCTATTGCCAAAAGATTCTTGTGCAAATTGAGCTTGAGCCCATGGAAAAGTTCTTATCTCGGCCAACATGTAACCGTAGGTGTTCTGCACTTCTAAGGGAGGAACGCAAGGGCAGCCGAAAGCGATCTGCGTCAGCAACAAACCGCAAATTCGGCAATCAATTTTTTGCTTATTGAAGACAATTAGTAATTATTGGAGGAGGAAAACATGAATAGATCAGATCTTGTTGCCAAACTTTCAGAAGCGGTGCCGCGCATGCCTTATCGCCGTGCTGAACAAGTTGTCAATACAATATTTGAATCAATGGAAGAGGCTATGACGTCAGGTGACCGTATTGAGATTAGGGGCTTTGGCAGTTTTGCTGTCAAAGACTATGATGGATATGCTGGTCGTAATCCTAAAACGGGTGTTCAGATTAATGTTGAGCCCAAAAAACTTCCTGTATTCAAAGCCGGAAAAGAAATGAAGGCCCGCTTGCTCAAAAACCCAACATAACGGCTATATAGATACTATTATTTAGCAAACGACTTTAACATAAACTGAAGGGACTAAATATTATGGTAGGATCTGCGTTATTCATTTGGTTTGTTGCTATGATTTTTTCAGTAGGCATGTTCGTGTTTTGGGTGATTGAGTTAATCGACTGCCTAAAGTCAGAATTTAAAGGACAAAACGACAAGATTATATGGATATTAGTGTTGTTGTTGGGTGGCCCGTTAGGGGCGATTATATACCGTTTTGTCGGGCGTGGTCAAAAGAGGGCTTGCGCATGAGAAACATTGCGGCAACATTTCTTTTTTTGGCGCTCATCGTCTCTTTATCCTCTTTTTCGTTTGCCCAAGACGCTTGCCCTCAATACTTTGCAGGCGGGCAGGCACCTGTTTTGGTCAATCCAAAGATGGCGAACAAGTATCGTGTGCTTTGCAACTCGGGGTTTGCCAACGGCCACTCGGGCTTAACCCGTGGGCCATTGTGGGGTGCCGAGTTACTGAATAAAAATGATCTGGACGAGGGGAGGGGAGTCGCCCGTCACGACAATTTCCGGCCTGACCCACGCCTGCCTTCAGACGAACGGTCTGAGCTCCGAGATTTTCAGCACTCTGGATTTGACCGGGGTCACTGTATAAATAATCGTGATATGATTCCTGAAAACAGGGATGGTACATTTCTCCTTTCTAATATGATGGTTCAGGATCATTCCAACAACACCGGTCTCTGGAGTGCTATTGAGTCAGCAACTCGCTACGAGGCCAAACGGCGTGGGCAACTATATGTCATTACGGGCCCTCTTTTCCGTGGGCAACTTCGGGCACTAAAGGGCAGAGTGATTATCCCTTCAGACATCTTCAAATGTCTATACGACCAACAAAGGCAGCAAGCCGGATGCTATGTCACACCCAATGCACCTGGTGATCAGTATAATGTGGCCAGTGTGGCCGAAGTTGAACAGGCGGCGGGGATCAACCTGTTTCCTGCAATGCCAGTGCAAGTGAAAGCGCAAGCCATAAAACTCTCAGCTCCCAAAATGAGGCATTAAAATGACAGCTGATGGAAACCACATTGATGCCGAGCAATCTGAGTCTGCTTGTGGCGATTCAAAGAAAATAGAAACAGAATCTGAAAAACTTCAATACATTCTTTACAGTCTTAGACTTACTCAAGTGAGCTTTGCCCAACACCTTGGTATTTCGCAGACCTATGTTAGCGCGTTACTCCGGGGTAGTCGGCAGCTAAGCAAAAAACTAACAAAAAAAATGTTCATTGTTTTGCAGATCAATCCGGATTGGTGGAATAGCAACACCGGTGATCCGTTTCTTTATGATGTGCCTGACGTACCTGCAATAAGAAAACTGATACATGCGCCTATTGAGCCGAGGGTTCGACTTACAAATGAATTGACAAAAATATTTATAGAAGAAACCGATAACTGCTCATTCGAAGAAGAGATTGCTGCCTTTACGCTGGTGGCCAAATATCTCCGGACACTTAAAACTAGAGGCATATTGAAGGTTGCTTATGAAGAAAATTTTGATGAACTAATGTACAAAAACACAAGAGAGGACACTAAATGACTCCATATACAAACGAATCTGAAGTAATCCAGATCAACGGCCTCTCAATCGAAAATAGACTTGATCGAGTCTCATTTTACGGCTCAATCGACCTGACTAAAGACAGTATCGGCCTTGACCATGCCCGCAAGATAAAAGGGATTATTGATGCTGTCCTTACGACACTGGAAAAAGAAGATAAGAATGGTGCTTTACCAGGTGAAATCGAAACAGAGCCGACGATTGCCGTAGAAAATCCTTTTGTGGAGCCCTGTTAAGGTAGTAATAAGGCAATATAACATGGCAAGCAAACTAGCAGTAGCGACATACAATCCCCAATCAGCAGAAGTTATCCCGGCTTTGCGAGAGGATTTTCTTCAAAATGCGGCCGACTGGTTTGGTAAAGATGTAGCCAATGGCGATGCGTGTGCAGACACCATTAAAACCTATCTTTATAAACTACGTCTCTATTTTAACTGGTGCTCAGGCCGCGGTCTTTCTCCATTTGACGCTACCAGGGATGACATTAAATCATATCGACAGGTCCTGATATATGGCGGGACAATGCCAGACGGGACGCAGCTGGAAAAGCAGCAAAGATCAACAATACAATCAAAATTGGCGATCATCCGGGCCTTCTACGCCAGTGCTCTTTCACGAGGCCTGGTCAAAGAAAATCCAGCAGCAAAAATACTGGCACCACGTAATCGGTCTGCACAAAAGTCCATTAAGCATTACTCTCCTACAGAGGTAGACCAATTAAAATCCGTTTTGCCTCAAGGAACAACTGCCCAAGAACTCAGGGATTTTTCAATTTTTATGTTGTGCATGGTAGAAGGGGTGAGGCGCGTGTCAGTATCTAAGGCAAATGTCGAGGATATAGAACAGGCCGTTGATGGCCCGCGTATTCTTGTCCACGGCAAAGGCAAGGATTACCACATTTACCCGTCAGCAGAAACCATGCAAGTGATCAATCAGTACCTGGACGTAAGCGGACTCTCATCAAAAAAGGGGACTACTGAAACGCCACTTTTTATGTCTTTTCACAAAGGGGGGCAGGATAGATCGGCCAGGATCTCACGTAATGGTGTGAGTGATGTTGTGAACCGCTATCTCATGAAGGCAGGTATCAAAACGCAAGGCCGGTCAGTTCACGCTCTTCGGCATACATGCGGCTTTTATGTGTATCAACTCACCAAGGACGTGAAAATGGTTCAGCAGGTTCTTGGTCATTCAACTTTGGCAACCGCAGCGATTTACAGTCATACAGAAGATATGGCTGCAACAAGAATAACAGGCCGGATAGCGGCATTCAAAAACCTCATGGGTGCTTAAGATTTGGCAAAAGGAGATTTTACTTCTATGGACACGGCACAATACTCAACTACTGCAACGAGCGTAGCGTCCCTGTCAAGCTTCTACCGGCAGGTCTATGGCAAGATGACTTTTGGTCTTTTCCTTACAGCTTTTGCCGCATGGTTTACCGCAAGCTCGCCAGCTCTTCAGCAGTTGGTGTTTGGTAGCAAGATGACTTTCTATGTTCTCATCTTCGCAGAAATTGGCTTGGTGATTTGGCTGAGTGCCGCCCTGCGCTCTCTCACTGGCACACAAGCGATGATCCTATTCACTTTATACTCCGCACTGAATGGGGTGACTCTTTCAGTTATCCTTCTGGCCTACACAGGGCCATCAATATTCATGACGTTCGTGGTGACGGCTAGCATGTTCGGGACAATGAGTCTTTATGGCTTGTTAACAAAGAAAGATCTGTCCTCTTGGGGGAGTTTCTTTTTTATGGGTCTCATAGGTGTGCTGATAGCATCTGTTGTAAATATCTTCCTAAAAAGCCCAGCGGTTTATTGGGTCAGTACACTTATTGGTGTCATGGTGTTCACCGGACTTGCAGCCTACGACAATTTCAAGTTGAAGTTAATGGCTACCGCTGCCGGCGAAGACGAAAGGGCTATTTCTGCCGCATCAACTGCTGGAGCTCTTCAGCTCTATCTGGACTTTATCAATCTGTTTCTAATGCTGCTGCGCATCCTTGGTGTGGGGAACAAAAAATGAAACCCTTTTTTGCTTACACTTTGTTGTTCTTGGCTTCTTTATTCGCCTGCCATACTCCGAGCGAGGCGTCAGAGGCCTCCGCAACTACGCTTTACTGTAATATTGACTCAAAAGGAGGGGTGTTCCATTATGACACCCGTGGGGCACTATATGAAGGGTTTGGTAAAAATTTTGGTACGAATTGCTTCACGCATGCCCTGGAAGAGGTTAAGTTCAATTGCGCAAGCTATCCAGCCGACTTTGTAGTGCGTGAGTCAAAGATTGCAGAAGTAACGGTCGGCTTTTTACGCGATAACCAAAAATTCGACCCAAAAACAATTGTTTTTTGCCAAATAAATTCTGAGATGGCTGATTTGTGGAAGCGCACGTACAACAATGAGCTTCCTACCACGTTACGAAAACTTGAGGACGGCTCATATTCATCCTCGACTCGTCATGGGCAGGTATTTATTTTCGTACACCAAACTGGCGGACTCAAATAAATAATGGAAAGCTATAGCCCCCCAATACTTGTAGTAGTGTCTGACGACTTAGTCCGGACGGAACTCGCCGCCTGGATCCAAAGTGGATATGCAGGCGCGGTGTACTCTGAGCCAACCGGGCAAGCAGCTCTCCACTCGCTGACTCATTTGTACGACGTAGGAATTGTGGCGGCTGAAGAATCGGCCTTAATGCCGAATGGTAGCCATGTATTGAGTGCCATTCAGCAAATATATCCTGATTTCAGGAGGGTGTTACTGCTATATGATGGCTCTAAACACGAGCAAGCGCTTGCGCTACTAAACGGTAGAGAAATTCACGACGTTGTTTTTGAACCAAAGTCTCGGGCTGACGTGTTAAAAATGTTGGACAGACAAGCCCCGATCCGTCGTGAGCTTGAAAACAGACGAATTGAAATTATAAATGCGGCCTCCCAGCTTAATATGGTTGCTCTGTCACCGTCTCAGCTTAACATGATGTTGGATATGCACCTCAAAAACTCTACGTCCCCAGGTGTACCTCGAAACATTCAAAAACTGACAAGACATATCCGCACTCTTTGGGATACAGAACGTCGTCGCCTTGCGGCAGACATCCATGATGAACTTGGCCAGCGACTTACCGCAATACAATTAGGGATATCATCTCTAATGTATCAACCCATACCGACTGACTGTATTAAAGAGTTGTATCTGGTTCAGGAACAAATTAGCGAAATGCACAAATCTGTCCGCAATATTTTAAACGGATTACGTTCAGAAAGCCTTGAAACGCTTGGTCTTATACCTGCTCTGAGACAACTAGCTACTAACGTCGCCAAATTGTCACAGATAAAATGCAATTTCATCTGCAATGTTGATGAAATTAGTATTAAAGACCAAGATGTTCTGGATAGCATCTACCGCATTGTTCAAGAGTCCCTTACAAATGCCATAAAACATTCGTGCGCAGAGAATGTCAAAGTTGAACTTTCATGCCCGCTTGATGGGCATTATATGCAGGTTACTGTTGCTGACGACGGAGTGGGGGCCAACCTAGAAAACATCGACTTTACTCCTGGGTACGGAATACTTGGGATGAGGGAACGCGCAGAGTCTTTTGGCGGGAAGTTTGACATCACCTCAACTCAGGGGTATGGGACAACGGTTATTCTTATTTGTCCGCTGTCTATTTAAAAGGAGATTACCTGCAATGCAAAAACTGCCCATGTTGGATGGCAACAATGCCAAGATTAACACCGTCTCGCCAAGAATTCTTTTTGTGGATGATCACTCCATCGTCCGTCACGGGGTTTCAGTCCTTTTGAATGGGGCATTTGGGAACCACATACAAAAATCCGAAGCAGGGTCAGGACTTGAGGCAATTGAAATCCTCAAACAGAAGCAATTCGACTTACTTATTGTTGATATATCAATGCCGGGTATGAATGGGCTTGAGTTGCTGGCAGAAATAAAGAGTAAAAAACTTTCTGACGCACCAGTCATTATCTATTCAATGTACACGGAGGAACAATTTGCAGTGCAGGCATTCTCTCTTGGAGCCGCGGGGTATGTGGCAAAACATGCTGCATCAAAGGAACTTGTAGGCGCTGTCAAAAAAGTTTTGAATGGCGGCAGATATGTAAGCGAAACTCTTTCTCAACTCCTTCTGGACCATTTGACTGGAATTCCGGCGCAACCAAGACAGCTGGTCCAACAACCTTCATCTCCACAGTCAACCCAGCCACTCCCTGCAGCGGCAAATAAACCAGAACCCCAAGCATCTGCCATTCATAAGCTTTCAAAAAAAGAGATTGAGGTGCTACTCCTTTTTACTCAAGGCCTTACACCAAAAGAGATAGGGGAAAAACTTGGGCGAAGCGAAAAAACCGTAAGTGCCCATAAACTATCAGCCGTCAACAAGCTCGGTGTTGACGATTTTTCAGATGTTTTGAGCATTGTGAAACAAGCTAAACGCGATGGACTTATTTAAGCTATAGGATTTTTTCAGTTTATGGGGCCAAAACAGGCCTAAAAATGAAATTTTCTGCGTCTTTATTACTGCACATAATAAACAAAATGTGAAGTAATGCTTGACGACTAACAGCTTAATATGATAAATAATAAATACAGTTGTTTGTATACAACTGGGGGCTGAAATAAGTAGATTGTGCTTGTTGATGAAGTCGAGAAAGGGTTTCCGATATGTTTAGTGGCTTGCCGAGAAAAACGGTATGCGAAGAAACAGGTTCTGTACTTAGCCAGGACAACGGGTTCCAGAGAGAGATAAGCGTACCTGTTTACGCGGTGCCCGGTCTTTTAGAAGCAGTAAAGCTGGCATACCGCAAACATCATTTGGATGATGATATGGTAGGTTGGAGTGAACTTAGTGATAAGCTGTGCAATGCCCTTTGCAATGCAATGGGTGACGCAGGGTTTCAGATATGGCTTGAGATACAAGGCAAATCGCCTGGTGGTGCAGAAGTATCGTCGATAGCTCCTGTCGGATCCCAATACCGGCTGTTGACTGCTGGTGATATTATCGAATCCAGCGATGAATTCCTCTCCGACGATTGCGAAACATGGGTTTCTGCCCATGATCAGGTTATGGCTGGCAGGAATATAAAATATGACGCCAGTCGTGATGTGCCAATGCGTAGGAAATGTCACGATTCAGGCAATCAGCAGACAATGCCTGGTGACGGGGACTCGGCCTCTTGTGATTCTGGGATGCTCAATCTGGAGCCAGAATATACTGCCGGGATATGCAAGGTGGGTGGCGTTGATTCTTACGTTGTTGGGAAACTCGGCACCACGGAGATTCTGGCGATTACCGGCCAGGTTGGCGATAGTGAATACGGTGAAAAGTCAAAATCTGATGCTATCCGTATTGCGGCGATCTGGAATGCCTGCAGAGGGACAAGCATCGAGAGCATTTTGAAACATGGACTGGCGACCCCCTCGCAGACTCCAGCAAACGGAGCAGGTGATGCTGGCGCAGAGGCGGGAGAGCTTTGCTGCCCAGACCCTACCCCGCTTTTGTCGGTTTTGGCCGGGAGGGAGCCTACTGCTGAAGATCAGCTTAATCTTCTCCGTGTGGCTACTGCAGCTGCTGTGTGTGGTCTCTATGAGAACTATAAAGAAGATGTCCTTGCAAGATTCACAATAGAGGAGCTGCAGGCTGTTGTTGATATGACCGCTGCTTTTAGGGACTTTACCGTTGAGCATATTTACCATGTTGCATTGTTCGGGAGATAACAATGATCAAGCATGCATCCATTTGGCGGGTGCATAGCACATTGGTTATCCTTTTGGGGTGCCAACGCGGAAAGAGGAGATCATGAGCGATACAAACCAAAAATCACCGATAAAATCAGGCTGGCGGGGGAACATTAATGGAGCCCTGGAAAATACTGACGGTTCGGGCGTTGAGGTGTCCGAAATTACATTAAAACTCGACCGAGTAACAGCGTGGGCATTATGCAACCATCTGACGGACAGGGCTATTAAGGATGCAAATTCCGTCGAAGGTGCGCAGATTGAAGCCTTATCAACATTAGGTGCCGCGCTGGGTCGGCTGATAGATCACCACTCCGCCAACAATGGTGGCCGTGATTTGGTGAAATGACAACGGTTTGAATTGAGTCTAAATAGGCTTGGATGGTTGGTTATGGTCTATATATGGCCCAAGACCCTAAGTAGTGCTGTTGTCGTGCCTTCTGCGCATGCAGGTTGGATTATTTTCTCTAACCTTTATCATCAGATGCATATAGAGAAAAAAATACGGGGAACCCATGGAATACCGTAAATCAGACTGGCGAACAAGGTCCTGCCTGACTGCTGGTCAAAAGGGCACCCTCAAGGAGTCTCACGAGTACGGCGACGCCCTGGTCGCGGTCCGGTACCGGTATGACGCAAGCTCCGGGCGGCGGATCAAGACGGTGGAGATTGTTGTGGAGGAGAAAGCTGTCCCGCCAAAGATAGAAGGGGTCGGATTGCGCCCCAAGCGGTACCCATGCCGGGATTTTACGCCGCACTATAAGTCTATCCAGACCTGCTCAAACTGCGGCTGGCCACGGCAGGACCATAGAGGAGAGAAGGGGAAACCATGAAAAGCTTGAGTAAACTAGAGGCTGCTATTGCCGGTGGATGGGTTGTTGGCATGACTATTTTGGTTGGCTGGTTTTTAATTGACGGCTATCAGACTATAGCACCACTGATGTTAATGCCAACGCTTCCGCTGTCGATTGCCAAATTGTCTCTTTGGCCATTGTGGGCAAAAGGTACATTTATTGTTTTGGCTATATATGGCTTTGCGGGAACGATTTTGGGATTACTGCTTTCTAGTTGTAAAACGTCATGACTGGATTGCGGCTGGCCACGACAGGACCATAAGAATCAGGTAAAAATAGAAAAACTGGAGGTTTCCCCATGACATTTAAAGGATGGTTGTTTTCTTTTTTGGTCACATTGGTTGCAACGCCGCTGATTAACGGCTTTGTTATGAGCGTTCTATGGAAGTGGTTTCTTGTTCCGAAGTTTGGTTTCCCGGTTATTAACTGGGCAATGACTGCCGGGATTTCGCTGATTTTCCAATTTGTCAAAGGGGTTAATATTTCAGGAGACAATGCTCCAAAGACTGACGCTGAAGGCTTTATCTTGGTATTTTTGAGGCTGATCGTCGCGCCACTACTAGGTCTGTTGATTGGGTATGTTTTGAAAAGCTATGCAGTTTAATGGGGGGACGATGAAACACGTCATTTGGGTTGTTTATATGATTTTTTGCCTTCTGATTTTCGGGCTGCCGTTGTTCCTCCGTACAGCGCATATCGAAAAAGTCGCCGGTTTTCCGGAGGCCTGTCCTGCAGGTTACTCGTTTGACATAACTCGCAGCGCATGTGTCCCTTTGGACCCGCCTTCAAGCACGGCGCCAAACGGTGCCGCATTGTGCGATGATGGCCGGATACTGTTGGGCAGGTCTGAGTGCGGGGCCAGCACTCTCCGCTGGCTCAGTTGTCCGGCAGGCACCAAGATCCATATTGAAGAAAAGTCATTGCCAACGGTCTCAGATGCTCTGGTGATCCCTCCGATCGGCAAGTACGGCAAGCGGTATGTCTGGTGCGAGATAAAATATGAAACTGAGCAAGTATACAGCGGAGGCAAATCCCATGCAAACTAACCTCTCTGGTAAGCTCCGGTTTTTATAGGCATAATGTGGATCTATTTTGGTGGTGGCGTAGGGTATGCCGCATTGGCTACGCCGAGGTTTGGTGTCATGGCGTGGCTCCTTTCAGCCATTATGACTGCAGGCGGTGCATTTTTGTGCTGGATAACGAGAAAAGGACGGTAGATGAAATGAATATGACAATGGGCCGTTGGATGGCTGCGGGCGTGATCGGTTGTACTGCATTATTGGCACCAGTGTTTTTAGGTGCGGCTTATGGGCTGTGGGCTAAGACTGACCCGCGGATAGGCAGCGCCATTATCTTCATCGGCATATCCTGGACCTGTTTTTGTGGATGGAAGGCGGGTAAAGCCCATCTTAAAAATGTAGAGGAAACTGTCAATGAATAACGATTACCCGGCCACAATCTATCCACCAGCCAATCAGCGTAGTTACAACAACGGTGCGAGATATGACTACAAACCTCAACCAGGAGATATGGTGAGGGTGCTTGCAGTGCTGAAGGATGATTTGTATGCGTGCGATGAGAGGATTAAGCAGGGATGGGTTATCCAAATAGAGAATTCCCCTGCTGTACAAACTGCTACATCTGCAAGGGCTGACTTCTACAGATTCACATTTGCAATTCCAGAGAATGAGAGCACAGGCAATATTGCTAAATTCTTCTGTGTCGAACCAGTATAGTTTATTGAGGGGAAACCTATGAATAGCAACCGCAATCAACGCTTTTTAACAATCTGCCGGCAACTTTTTAGCAGCTGCATGGTGATGGGAATGGCCATCGGCGTCTTGACCCATGCTGGGCGGATATTTCCTTTTTTAAACACAGTGAGGACTTTGTGAACGAGACTAACCACATTCCAATCACGTCGGCATTCAGAACGGTCGAAGATAACAACCGGGTTGCAACGCAGTCGTCACCAAGCCTGCACTTTCCTTCCCTTGGCATGCGCCGGAAACGGACATATTGGAATGCCGCCAAGCCAGTGCAACCAACGATAATCTCCCGGTCGGACTCGGACACTGTTCAACAGGATTGGTACTTCTCTTGTAGCGATAGCAGTATCTTCCTGTCCGGGTACCGGCGCTACGAGCGGGACGCTGGCGGCAACTGGTTCATCGCGGCCCGCTGGTACCCGGATGCGCATGCCTTGGACAATCTGATCCCGATCGAGGAAGTGCCATTCCCGGACGATGTGGTGAAGGAAGCTATCGAGAAGGGATATGGACAAGCCATGCCGGAAGGGTTTGAGGTGTTCAGGCGGGGGCAACATGTGTTGGTGATGGTGTCTCCTGAGAGACACATATACCAAGAAGTCTTGCAGGAAGGGGAAGATACGGCTACCGGAGGCCGTCACTTCAAGGAAGCGTGGTTTCCTAGAGGGAAGCTCCCGACGTTTATTCTGGGGAATAAAGCAGATTGACTTTTTACTCTGATGGGGGACTCCTTGTGAAAACTGTAATTATGACCGTGCTCCTTTGTGTAGTAATTTTGACCAGTGTGACTGGCTATGCTCAACCTGCGAAGGAAAATGAATATGGCATTTTTGGTGTGACAATTAAAAAGACAGACAAAATACTAACCAAAAAGGTTGTCCGTGCTGCCAGTGACGCTGCAGAAGCGTTTGGTATCCAAAAACGGCATACCATCTCCGTTGTGCCTGGGGATCATCTTGTCTCAATATTCAACCCTAAGCTACTTACCGAGACTGAGCGCAAGGAGTATGTCAAAAACCGGGACATGGTTTGCCGCGACCAAGGGGGCAAATATATTGCCTGCCCATCACGTGTCCAACCGTCATACATTTTGGTAAAAGGGGTTTTCGACAATGGGTGTATAGCCACCCCTACATGGTCACTGCCTACGTGGTCTGATCCCGCCAGAAAACATCCGGTTAAGCCGAAGCCTGATGGGGTTACAAACATGCACTGCTCTAAATCAGAAGAAGAGTTCCAACGAATATTGCACGTTGTTGTCGGCCTTGATTGAATGATAACCGCCGCACGCTACCTTGAGCTCCACGCCGCTGTTGCCGAAGGCTTTGCCCACGAAATTGAGTGGTCCGAGACCCGCCAGCCGGTGTCAGATCCGCTCCCCTTCTGGTCTGAATACGGCTGGGTGGTGATGAACTCTGGTATGAAGAATCAGATCGCCCGGAAGATATGGGAGAAGGTTCGGCCTCAAGTTCTGGCCGGCGGCAGTGCCCATGATGTGTTTGGGCACAAAGGCAAGGCGTCGGCTATCGACCAGGTATATCGCGATCGTGAGCAGCTGCTGCAGGAGTACCTGCAGGTACCGGACAGCGAGAAGATTGCTTGGTTAAGAACGCTCCCCTGGATAGGGAAGATTACCTGCTGGCACCTGGCCAAGAACTACGGTTTCGATTGCGCCAAGCCCGATCGGCACCTTGTCCGGATTGCCGGCGCTGAAGGTGTCCACGAGATGTGTGCCCGGCTGGCCCGGGAGACCGGGTACCGGATTGCTACTGTGGATTATGTGCTCTGGCGGGCGGCGAATTTGGGAATGATTTGAGATGAATGACAACACCACCGCACTTCCAGTGCCAGTACCTCCAACAACAGATTTCAGCCACGCAATCGAAACTTGGCTTGAGCTGGAGATTGCCAACGGCGATGCTCGCCCTGATACCATCTACAACTACCGCCTCTGGATTGAACAGTGGTTGACATGGTGCCGAGTGGCCGGCGTAAATCCTGCTCACGCTACCCGTCAGCATGTCGAGCTGTACCGGCGTGAGATGGTGGAGGCAAAAGCCAAAGCTGGTACGATCACCAATAAGCTGACCGCTGTTCGGCAGTTTTACCAGTCTGCAGTGAACCGTGGGCTGCTGGAGATTAACCCTGCTGCAGGGGTAAAGCCGCCTGTCGATCGGAAGGTGAAAGAGAAGAAGAAAAACCTCACGCAGAAGGAAGCGCAAAGGCTGCTCTCTGTCCTCCCCTCTTCTCTTAAAGACTCGCCCCATTGGCTCAGGGATCGGTCAATTATTGCGTTAGGGCTACTGGAGGGACTGCGCCGAGTGGAAATCTCTCTGGCCAACGTCGAGGATATTGAGACCTATGAGGTAGAAGGTGAAGAAGAAGGCGACGAATCGGTCATCATGTCACGAATCCTTGTGCATGGTAAGCGCCATGAGCGCTATTGCTATCCCCGGCAGGACACAGTGGATCTGCTAATGAAGTATATTGCGGCACGAGGGCCAATCAAGCAGGAAGAGATAGTGGTTGATGGCGAGCCTGTCATGGTCACCCCTCTTTTCTGTGGTCAAAGCAAGAAAGGCTTGGAAAGTGGCCGGATCACCCGGAGGGGCCTTAATTGGGTCGTGGATGGATATCTGAAGAAAGCAGGGCTGAAGTCCAAGGATATCTCCTGCCATGCGTTACGGCATTCCTGCGGGTACCTGACGTACAAGGAGACCAAGGACATCAGGGCAGTGCAGGATGTGCTGGGCCATGCCAATATCAATACATCGGCGAACTATGCGGCGAGCGATCATAAAGAGAAGCGGTATACTGAGAGGATTAAACTGAAGGCGGAGGAATAATCCATGCAAGACAGGAAGCATCATACAGCGGTAACCGGGCGAACAAGCGATTGTGGCGTGCGGATTAGTAAAGGCGTCGGCCAGAGGTTGAAAGAAATCAGAGAGGCTGTAGGCGAGGATGGGTGGTTTGGCAAAGGGCGGTTTGCCAAAAAACTTGGCATCAGCCGAAAGGTAATCTCCCAAGTAGAGGGTCTTGATCTGGCGCCAACAGAGCACCTGCTTGGGCAACTGGAATACTTCGGGTTTAGGCGGGAGTGGGTATTAAGTGGTTCCGGTGAAATGTGCCAAGACATTAAAACTGCCAAAATGATTGATGCAAGCTCAAATAATCCCGCTCTTTTGGACCAAGTGATACTGGCAGTAGACGAGTACCTTGCCGAATGGCGCGAGCAGCTTATGCCTATCGAGCAAAAGAGAGAGTTGATCCTCGCTCTATATTTTGTCGCTACTGAAAAAAGTTCCGATATTGATAGCGACAATAAGGTGCCTATTCTCAGTATCGGCCGAATCAGTAGCTTGTTTTGCAAACAGACTTCGCAGGCTGCCGACCACCTAAGAGGTTTGCGCGTAGCTGCTGGGGGCCGTGTATGGAAACGTCTTGACGAACACCGGGAGTTAGCGGAACTTATTACTTGTAAAGCCCCGGATCTGCTTAACGAACATCCGTGGATTGCACAGTGGTTCCGTAATCAAGACATTTTCCTGATGGCAGCCGCTGAGTTGAGTCACGTCCCAGGGCAAGATGATGCCGATAGAGACCGAGGCGTAAGAAAGCCCCCTGCCTGGATGAACCCAAGCGTTCTCGATCAGTATTGGCTGACCACCGGTGTCCAGCTTTGCACTAAATGTCATCCAGCCTATGGTTGCGGACATGATCATGGCTGGTTGGTGCATGACACCGGCACATGCTCTGTCTGCGGAGAGACTGGTGAGGTGGTTAACTGTCGGCTGGCAAACTTGGCGCAGAAACTTGGTATCCCAGATGAAGACGTATGGCGGCATCTGCCACGGCTGATCAGAAAAAAGAACCTTTCTGAGGTGGAAGAAAAATACATGGCGTTTGCGAGTTTGAGAGAACAGGACGGGGACATTGCCTCTCCCTGACCTCGCCCTCTACGCCGCCCTTGCCTACATCTATCAATGGTCCTCCCGGGCCGGGTCGTTCTGGATGATCATGGCCCGGCTGCCGGCGACGCTGGTTCACGAGCTGAGCCACCTGATCACCGCTCTGCTCCTCTCTGGGAGGCCAACCGGTTTTTCTCTCTGGCCAAAGCGTAATGGTGACGCTTGGCAGCTCGGCTCTGTCTCCTGTTCCAACGCAACATGGTACAACACCTTTCCAGTGGCGATGTCCCCTATCCTGCTCAACCTCCCTCTCGCCTGGTGGCTGCATGGCCAGTCCGGTATCTGGTTTAAGGTTGCGGCGTTTGCCTTTCTCGCCGGCTCGATCCCCTCTTGGCAGGATCTGAAGGTTGCTCTTTCGAGTCTGGTTGGTGCTGCGGCATGGTTGGCTGTGATTATTGGCGCAGTGAGTCACCGCGAAGCAGTCCAGCTGGCAGCCTATAATATTTTGAATCTTCTCCGCTGATTTATCCTTGCAATTCGCGGAACAATACTCCATTATTACATACATGATTCAGCGTATCCTTACACCGCAGCTCGACAGAGCTCTTGAATATTCCCCTGCAGTTGCCTTGCTTGGCCCACGTCAGGTTGGTAAGACCACCTTGGCGCTTGAGGTTGGCAAGAAGCACGATGCAATCTACCTGGATCTGGAGTCGGAACAGGATCGGGCTAAGCTCAGTCAACCAGAGCTGTACCTTGCCGACCACCAGGATAAACTCGTGATCTTGGACGAGATCCATCGTGCCCCCGGCCTATTTCCCGTGTTGCGTGGGCTGATCGATCAAGGGCGCCGTGCGGGGCGCAAAGCCGGGCAATACCTGTTGCTGGGATCAGCGTCGCTTGATCTGTTGAAGCAATCCGGCGAAACGCTGGCTGGTCGGATTACCTACCTTGAATTAACACCATTTCGGGTGCTTGAAGTTAGTCCTCAGTCTCTGGAACAGCTCTGGATACGCGGCGGCTACCCGGAAAGCCTGCTGGCCGTAGATGATGCCCGCAGTCTTCGTTGGCGGCAGGATTTCATCAGGACCTATCTGGAGCGGGACATACCTCAGTTTGGGCCACGTATAGCAGCTGAGACGCTGCGCCGCTTCTGGGGGATGTTGGCACACCATCAGGGCGGCCTGCTCAATACCGCCCAGTTTGCTCGCAACCTGGGGGTTGACGCAAAAACAGCCGCCAGTTATCTGGATCTGCTTGTTGATCTGCTGCTGGTTCGGCGTTTGCAGCCGTGGCATGCAAATTTGGGCAAGCGTCTGATCAAGGCCCCCAAGGTGTATGTCCGGGATAGTGGGCTTGTTCATGCACTCTTAATGATCCCTGACAAGGAAACCCTGTTGGCACATCCTGTCATCGGTCAGAGTTGGGAGTGCTTCGTGATCGAGAACTTGCTGGCCGCTGCATCAGAGCAGGTAACCGGGTATTTCTATCGCACCAGCGGCGGTGCGGAGATTGATTTGCTACTGGTCTGGCCCAATGGTGCCAAGTGGGCTATTGAGATCAAGCGCAGTCTCTCTCCAAAAGTCGGGCGAGGGTTCCACTCTGCCTGCGAGGACCTGCAGCCGGAACGAAAATTTGTGGTGTATGCTGGTAGTGAGCGATATCGGCTGAACGGTGAGGTAGAAGCAATATCGTTATTGGATCTATCAACACTACTACGAGAAGGCTGTTGCTGAAAGGAATTGTCATGAGAAAATTGCTATCAAAGAACGGCTACGAGGTTTGGGCTCAACGCGATGGGACTGCAGGTGTCATCGAGCTTTTCACCGATCCAGAGGGCGTTGGATATGTTGGGTGTGCGGATAACGATCAAGAGGCTCTAGCTGTTGCTGAAAGCTGGATCGCTGAACAGGTGGCACTATGAATCCAATAACCCCAGAAGAATACGCCAAGGCTGTTGCTCACTGCGTCGAGATTGCCCAACAGGGTACCGGCGGCGGCAGGGTGATGGCGCAGGTTCTGCTGTCTGCCTACAACGGCGATCACTTTCAGCTCGATATCACCGATCTCTGTTCACTCGATAGTTCCAACTACCCTTTCGCTGTAACGGTGATCAGGGGGCGCTATGAAGTCCGACGCGAACCGCAGGAGGTGATCCCCAACGGCAGTGAGATATTCAGGGAACTGTGGGGTCAGTGGAAGCGGCTGGAGCTGGTTGAGCGGGCGAAAAGGTCCTGCCCTGATTGCGACGGGGGGCGGATCTATAAGGACGATAATGATGAGGTCGGAGTTGAGTGCTCCAGGTGCGGGGGCGCGGGACGAATCTGCGCGTGTGGGAGGCAGTAGTGGAATCGTATTATTCGATATCCCTGAAGGTTACTCAACTTGCCCCAGAGAAGATGTTCCGCCAGATCGAGAAGGGGGAACTCTTTCTGAGTCCCCACGGCCTGCTTGCAGGCTTCAACAAGATGGCCTGCCTGGATAGCCGGGAGTTGGCGAAGAAGTTCCTTGATGCGTACATGCCTAAGCTACGGAAACGGTACGGTGCTGATGTCGTGGTCAGTGTGGACGTGTGGAAACAAAAGAAGTTATCAAGGCACGAGATAGCCAGGATTAAGAGGGATAGCGATCTGGCCAGAAAAAGGCTGGAGACCGGAATACTGGCAGCAAACCAGAGTCCGGTCTCTACGGTGAACAGCGAGGGATAAATATGCCAACTAAGAAAGCAGTCATACTATTTTCCTGTGTTTTTTTCCTGATTTTTACAATTGGCTTTTATCTCGACAAAAAAGATGAGGAAGCTCAAAAGTCAGAGGAAATGGGTGCGACGGTACCTATTACTTCGCAGGACAGGATACTTCCGGATAGGAATGGCAATCCAGTGAACGTAGTTTTGCCAAATGGGACTGTAATGAAGATTTACTTGAAAGACGGTAAACTTTTCAGACACCCGCTCTAAAGAGATTTTGCCACCAACGACTTATGATTAGAACCAAGGAAATTGATGCCGGTTACCTGGAGAATACATACAGCGATCACCAAAGACCGGGCCGGCGAAGTTTGCGCCTTTCTGTCTGGACTGGGGGATAAAGTACAATTGGTTGCTGGCCATACAGACTTCAACTCGTTGCCCTACCCTCCGGGCGAAGATGAAATAACTGGCGTTGCCCTCACGACAATCCAGGACGCCACTTTTGTCCTAATGACAGTAGACAAGGAGTTTGCCAAGCTTTGGCAGTTCCCTCGCCTGCTATATTTCAGCCGGGAGCGCTACAAGGTGTCGTATTGGATGCCGATGATCGAGGAAAAGGTGCCGGTCCTGAACAGAGGATGTCTGTTTGTCCCGGCCGGGGCCATAAAGTTCATCAAGGCGACGTTGCCGGGCTTGGATCTGGAATCCAAGAAGGCTGGATTGTTTGTTCGCCCGGACTCAGGCCTCAAGCTCTTTACCGGCTTCGTGCTCAACATAACCCCGACCGATAGCTGGGAGGAGATCTACCGGGCTATCTATCAGGAAGCCCACCCTTCAGACAGGACAATGGTCTGTATCTCATTGGCCAGAGGCCTTGAGCCGGTCGAATGGCGCTTCTGGATCGTCAACCGTAAGGTTGTGGCCAGCTCGCCGTATTCATGGGATGACTCTATGCCTTGGTCGGCACCACCAGAAGGTGCGGTCACGGTGGCAGAGGCGATGGCCGCCAACCCTTGGCAGCCGGATCTGGCCTTTGTGGTGGACGTTGTGCAGACGAAGGATGATCAGAAGTTTTGGGTTAACGAGATCAACGCTGCTTCAACTTCAGGCATATACAACGTGCCGCTTGAAAATCTTCTGCCTGCTTTGCGGGACATAGCAATTCAAGAGGCCACTGGTGAGGTCGAGTTCTCTGAGGCCTGCCGACTTTCGCCGGATGAGTGGTTGTACTGAGTGGCGAATAAACTCAACGTGGTTTGGTGAGGAGATTATATGACCGACAAAGGTTATTCAGGTTCTGTTTTTCATTTTACCCTTACTGAGGTGGCGAAGCATAACGCTGCCATCCGGAAGTTATGGGTGGACTGGAAAAGCAAAAGATCTAATGGGATTTAAACGCTTGAGTAATCTTCCTGTAAATCGCCAAAAGATTAAAGACGATCTTCTGTCTGGGGCCATAACGGCCAAGCAGGCCGGTGAAGCTCTATCGAATCTGCCTCCTATCTGGCAGTCGGCCAAGTGGAAGAAGAAGCGCGATGAGATTATTGGAAATGTCTGCGCTAAATGCGGGATGTCCGAAGGTGTCATGGTTGCGCAGCACCATTGGCATCCCAGGAAGATCCGAGACATCATGTATTGCTTGGCGCAAGACGCAGGTGTCCTGCTAGAGTTTTTTATTGAGGAAGAACGACGATGTGCAGGGTTTGAGGCTGAAGCTGACATTTTGAGGGAATGTTGTCCTAAGTGCAAATCCGTAAGTGTGACTTACCGCAAAAAGGCCCAGACGTGGATATGCCATGGCTCGACAGGGAGTGTGATGTCACGTCGAGGTTTGCGTGTTTGTGGTCATGTCTTTGAAAAACCGGAAGAGATAATGGCCCCGAGCAAACAAGCCAAACGGGTCCACGCGGAGCAAAAACGGCAGGTTTACGACAAAGCGAAGGCAAGGTGGTGGGCTGAGGTTGAAGTCCGATTTGCTCGCCAGGCCGTTTTGATTAGTCTTGATGAAAGCGAGCGGTATTTGAGTCTGGTTGATGTGAAGACTTATTGCAAAAAATGTGCGTTCAAAGAAGACAAGTTTGGGTGGCAGGAGGAGTTGCGGGAGATGATTACCTCCGATCCAGAGGTTGCTAAACTGCTCGCTATTAAGGAGATGTACTTCCAGACCTTGAAGCAAATAGGCAACGAGAGTCACAGCTGATTATTGCGGCACTTTCGATTTGTCTATGATTGTTTTTGCTCTATTGTTTTTTCTTTTGCTGGTTTCTTGCAGTGGCTGAGGACAAAAAATTGTTCACGGCATGATTTGAGCGTATTAACGATAAATATATGCTCGGTTATATATACAGTCGGAGGGATGATTCTGGTCTGTATGGGTATTCTGATGTCAATCGGCATTGAAATTTGACCCACCATCGGCGTCCAAAATTGGCCCACCTCAGCGGTTAGTTTTAGTCTGAATTTCTGGTTTTGATTCTCCAGCTTTCATTCCCTGTTTCGACGATTTCGCAGTGATGGGTAACCCTGTCCAGAACAGTTGAGTACAGTCTTAGAAGGGAAGCAAAAGGGAATCAGGCATCATGCAGTAATCCTTTCCGGGAAAGGTATTTCATGGATTTTTTTGGCATCACTCCAGCCTTGCATAAAATCTTCTGTTTGAGCAGCAAACACCCCGTTGCCTTTCATGTAAATATTAACCCCTGCTAAAAAATTTGAGTATCCTCGAGCATATTCAGAAGTCCAATCAGGATGCATACCCTTGATTTGCTGCACCAATTGGTTTTCTGATTGTAGAATTTCCTCATCTGCAGATATCGCGGTAAACTCTTCTACGTGCTTTGCAGGGGATTTCCCTGACTCCCATGATTTGTAAAGCTCAGAATATGATGCCATGGCCATAAATGCTTTCTCCGGATCTGTCTCGCCTAAAGAGACAACAGCATTTTTAACCTGCTCAAGCCAGCCAGGGTATTCTACTGTCGATCCAGCAATAAAAACCCCGCTATACTCCTCAGCCAGGCAGCGCAAAACCGGTTGACCGAGCTCTACCCTCATATAAAGCTTGTGTACTTCTTTTGAGATAGACTTGACAGCGTACATTTGTGTTGAAAATTGTTTAGGAAGTGGCGCAATGCTGTAATCAGGTCTTACAACAATTGTTATGCTAACCATCCAACCCAACTCAACGGCCATGTCGCAGAGCATCACCACATCCTCTGGAGAGTGTGCTACTTGACAGTGGTATCCAAGATGCTTGGCTGCGTATTTTGAAATATCAAGCCAGCCCCTAAGGGTTTTACTATCCCAATCCTTGGCTATTTTTGCAAAATCGTCCACAACAGCAGAGTGCTGATTTACAAGGAATTTTGCATTGTCTTCCAGATACAGTACGTTTGACATATGCCCTCGTTTGTTTTTCTTATTTATATCTCACAAACAAATTCAACCGAAAACGTGTCTTGCAGATATGGAGAAGCGACAAACTTCCAGTTTATGACGTACTAACTCCTTTGCAGCAACCATTGAGGCGGCCGCACTCATTGGGTTTGCAATCGACAATCTTGCCCCCGACAGCACCGCAAAACTTTTTCCCGTATGACGATGATCTTTCTTCCGCTCTTTTTCTTGCTTTGGCCAGGACATCACATGGACTCATCTTTTCTTCCTCCGTAAGGGATATAAAATCTGTAAAGCTCAATCAATGTTTGTCTTGCAGGAAAATACCTTGTAACTGCTTACATACGTTTTCAACTCTGGGCCAGAGCAATCCGCCGGCAAACAAACCCAATCCGAGACAGAGTGTTATCCATATAGCTATAGCCATTCCGGGAGAGTTAGTGTTTAAAACCAACGGCTTTATCAAAGCCCCTATGGAGTTAACACCCCAAACGCCCGCCGCACCCCCCTGCCCTTTCGGGCTAAGCCCGTAAACCATATAAAACGCGCTAAGTGCGAAACCTACCCCTATGCTGCGTACTACCTGGTTCATTTTGCTTACCTCCAAGCCCGCAATACACTTCCCTCTACTAAGTATATGTCCGCCCCCTGTGGCACAAAACCATACATTCAAAAAACTAAAGGCACACAAATGCGCTGAGTTTGGCTCAGGGGACACAGAAGAAAGATAAGGCCGCTTGAGCATGAACCCAAACGGCCTTATTGCGGAATATCCCTTAGTGCATAAACTTACATTTTTCCAGACCTGTCTTGTTTCTCTTTTGCGGACTGCTCCGCAGAAGACTGCTTGTAAACACTCATCAGACCTTTACTTATGTACCTGACCTCCATGTCAAAAGACAGGTGGGGCGCGTCTATTTGGCCTAAACCCAACATTCGTGCAACCAAGCGCAAAGTAGCACTAAATATTCTTTACAACATAACGGTATTACTTACTTATTCCTCGCCAGTGCATACATTTTTTGCTGAAGGTTACTCGTTCAAGCCGCAAGCGGCAGCCGAGCCTCCATATCCAGCTCAAATCGCCCATAGGGGTTTATATGCAGGGTAATTAGAGGACTCAGCGCTGCCAGGTCACGCGGTGTCATCCGTTCCACCCATCCCGGTTCTTTCAGCACCTGCTGAATCATCAAGGTATTTATGTAGACCATGCTCGCTTGCAGCAAGTGCAGACAAAGCAGGCCCATCTCCTGGTGATCCTTTCGGTTCGTCGAAATCTCACCCCGTTTGCCGTAGTAAATGAAGCCATTGGTGCTGTTCCAACTCTCAACCACGTTAAGGCCCTCGTGGATCTCTCGCCGCAGTTCTTCTGAATTCAGGTACCGGCAAAGGAAGATGGTCTTGATGGCTTTCCCCAACTCACCCAACGCCTTATAGGCAGGGTGCTGACTGTTGTTTCGACAAAACCGCCGTAAAAGGCTCTCCGCATCGGCCATTCCCATTTTCAGGGCAACGGCGTGCTTTACCATGGTATCCAGTTGCTCTTCGATCAGTTCCCAGTTGATCGCCTTGTTTGCTATCACCGCGTTGATGTTCGGAAAACTCTGACCACTCTCTGCCTTGTACAGTTTCTGCCGGTTGATCCCTTTGAGCCGAGGCATCAGGTCGAACCCCAGCAGTCGGCAGAACGCGAAGGCCACCGCATTCTGTCCGTGGCTGTCCACAAACTGGCGGTCAACCTCCATTTCGGTGCAATGCCGGAGTACCCCCTGGATCATTGCCGCGGCTTCCGATGATGAAACCCTTTTGAACTGCGAGTAGATACAGGTTGCATTCTTCTCGACGTGCCAGTAAACCATGACCCCCCGACCGCCATAGCGCAGATGCCATTCAGTCAGGAGGTTCTGATCCCAGGCCCCGAACTGTTTTGAATCTGCGGCGCAGGCTGTCGTGGCATCCCCCCATATCCCCGGTTGCCGTACCGCCAGGGTGGCGTTCACCACCTGGGCGATGGACTGGCGCAATCCTTCGCTTGAAATGAACCGGCGGCGAACGTAGAGCAGGTCCTTATAGTCATCGTCCGGCAGCGACTCCATACTCTTGATGCCGGTATTGGTACCCATTCCGAACAGGGAAAGTAAGAGTCTGCGTTGAAGGGTGGCCTTGTCCATGTGGCTGCGTTCGGTGCCGCTTTGTATGAACCGGGTAAAGTCAGTCCTCAGGTCAGTTTCTTTCAACATATCGAGCAGGCTGGTTCCGGACCAGCGATGGGTAATCTCCCGCTTGAGCGTTGCCAGGTTCTCCGGTTCGGCTTGTGGTTCGAAGGGGGTAATCGATATTTTGTGGCCATCCTTCTTGGAGACGATCTTCACCTTGGGGTTAGAAGATATGCCTTCGTCAAGGGTTTTCAGGTGGTTGGTCAACTCCTCCCGCAGAGAGGCGGTGAACGTCTTTGCGTCCATCGGGATATCCAGTTCCGCGAAATAGTATTCCTTGCGATCCTCAAAATCCTGAGGCAGGTCCTCTTCCGGATTGCGGTACCGCCGGCTGCCCACCACCCAGATTTCCCGGCAGCGAAGTTGCTCGCGTAGCGTCTTCAGGACGCAAATCTCGTAGGCGATCCGGTGAACCTTTCCGTCCTCTACGACCAGCGGCATCCAGTTTGCCGGTACGATACCTTTCAGTGGGATCTCAACACCTTCCGGAAAGAAGGGCTTCCTGAGTTCCATCTGTGATTTTATCAATACAAGAGCCTGCAACACCGGTTGGTGCTGGGCGTTTGTGCTGCAAAATTCCAGATTGTCCAGCAGATCCGGCAGCATTCTCCGGTAGTGATGATTGTAAGAGCGCTGCAAAGCTGTCTTGACCTTACCAGTATATCCCGACCCGGCCTCTACCTCCTGGATCAGGGTGAGAAGCAGATCACCTCTTCAACGACACCCTGGGGAGCTTCTACCGAAGCCTTGGCAATCCGATAGAGTTTTGCCATCTTGCTGGGAGCCTTCTGAAGGGCGTCGCCCAGGCTATCGTCGATGCGCTTTTCAGCTTTCTTGCCCATCTTGTGGACGGTTTCAACCAGCAGGTCTACCAGGTGATCGGTAAGCTCCTCTTCCCGGCGGTGGAGGAAGGTCGCCATCAGCGTCAAGCGGAGAGGGGCCATATGGCGCCTCAGTTCGAACGGTTCTTCTACGGTAGCCCGTTTGGCGTACCGCTCCAGGAGTTTTGGATGGACCGCCTTGAAAAGTTCGGCTGGCAACCCGATGTCTCTCACGGAATTCAAGCGGGCAACCGCCTCTTTGATGCTTTCCAAGCCGGCCTTGCCTGGGTCGCTCTTGATGTTCTGCCAGGCGGTCCATTCCCCATCGGCCGAGGGCTGAAGCTGCAAGAGTTTGTTCATGCGATCGGTCATTCTTGCATTGAAATTTCCCCCTATAGAATTACAGAACCGCATTTCATGATCGGCAATCGCGGACTGGATCATTCTGTTGATCTGGTCCATGGTAGGAGGTTCAATGTGGAGGTGCCGATATCGTTCTAACACTGCTTCCTGAAGACGGTCCGGCCGGTGTTCATTGTTGAGGAGGTCGGCTGTCAGCCAACGCTGTATCGCCTTTGCATCGTGGAGGGACGCCTTTCGGAAACTGAAGAACTCGCGAATTTCATTGCGGTGATATGTGGTAACGCGTCCACTCCACGGATACTCTCGCCATTCTTTGATTGACAACTCAAGCTGGTCTGCAACAAAACGGATGCCATCTCGTGGTACTTCACGAGGGCCATCGGGGAATCGCCCCGTTATGTGAAAATATTTCATCAGCACTGCAAAGCCCAGCCGAGTTGGGCCAGTCTTATTCTTGAGCAGCTTCCACTCCTCGGCTGACAAGGTCCACCGCTGCTTCAGCTCTTTCCTTTTCCAGTTGAGTTTCATCCCGTCTCCTGACGTCATCGCGAATAAACCAATTGTCACTTAATCAACATCGTGACATTTTGCAAGACATAGTTTAAAGTACTGATAAAGTGACAACATAAACACGCAAAACTAGCAACATCTTGTCGTTTTCAGAAGACGGCTGCACTGAACGTCAGAAGCCGACTGCACTATAGCAGCGGAGGGGTTGGATCCATCAGGCAACGACGGGCTGCTGCCGGCCATCAGCGGACGCAGGGAGGACTTTCCGCAACCGGCCGTTCGATGCGGCACCGATGGCCTTCGCGCAGGGGTAGTGAATCCGCCAGGATTGACTTGCGCTGCCCTACCTCTCACTAGTGAGGGGCGGCAGCGCATCAAGCGGTGAGCGCACTCCGGCACCGCCAACTTTCAGCACATGCGTGTAAATCATCGTCGTAGAGACGTCGGAATGGCCGAGCAGATCCTGCACGGTTCGAATGTCGTAACCGCTGCGGAGCAAGGCCGTCGCGAACGAGTGGCGGAGGGTGTGCGGTGTGGCGGGCTTCGTGATGCCTGCTTGTTCTACGGCACGTTTGAAGGCGCGCTGAAAGGTCTGGTCATACATGTGATGGCGACGCACGACACCGCTCCGTGGATCGGTCGAATGCGTGTGCTGCGCAAAAACCCAGAACCACGGCCAGGAATGCCCGGCGCGCGGATACTTCCGCTCAAGGGCGTCGGGAAGCGCAACGCCGCTGCGGCCCTCGGCCTGGTCCTTCAGCCACCATGCCCGTGCACGCGACAGCTGCTCGCGCAGGCTGGGTGCCAAGCTCTCGGGTAACATCAAGGCCCGATCCTTGGAGCCCTTGCCCTCCCGCACGATGATCGTGCCGTGATCGAAATCCAGATCCTTGACCCGCAGTTGCAAACCCTCACTGATCCGCATGCCCGTTCCATACAGAAGCTGGGCGAACAAACGATGCTCGCCTTCCAGAAAACCGAGGATGCGAACCACTTCATCCGGGGTCAGCACCACCGGCAAGCGCCGCGACGGCCGAGGTCTTCCGATCTCCTGAAGCCAGGGCAGATCCGTGCACAGCACCTTGCCGTAGAAGAACAGCAAGGCCGCCAATGCCTGACGATGCGTGGAGACCGAAACCTTGCGCTCGTTCGCCAGCCAGGACAGAAATGCCTCGACTTCGCTGCTGCCCAAGGTTGTGCAGCGCTGGGTTTGCCGTTTCTCTGGGCTTCGCCTGGTGGCGTTACGCTGGTTTGTGGTCTTTTTGGCCTCTGGCCCTTGTGTAGCAAGCGCGAGCAGCTATTTTTTTCGTAGTGCTGTGCCGCCTCGGTGGCACCGTGCCTTTTCGCAGTTAGCGCCCGTCGCCAAGTTACGGTTATCCGTTTTGGCTTCTGGCTCTAACATTTCGGTCAAGCCGACCCGCATTCTGCGGTCGGCTTACCTCGCCCGTTAGATGCACTAAGCACATAATTGCTCACAGCCAAACTATCAGGTCAAGTCTGCTTTTATTATTTTTAAGCGTGCATAATAAGCCCTACACAAATTGGGAGATATATCATGAAAGGCTGGCTTTTTCTTGTTATCGCAATAGTTGGCGAAGTAATCGCAACATCCGCATTAAAATCTAGCGAGGGCTTTACTAAGCTTGCCCCTTCCGCCGTTGTCATAATCGGTTATGGCATCGCATTTTATTTTCTTTCTCTGGTTCTGAAATCCATCCCTGTCGGTGTTGCTTATGCAGTCTGGTCGGGACTCGGCGTCGTCATAATTACAGCCATTGCCTGGTTGCTTCATGGGCAAAAGCTTGATGCGTGGGGCTTTGTAGGTATGGGGCTCATAATTGCTGCCTTTTTGCTCGCCCGATCCCCATCGTGGAAGTCGCTGCGGAGGCCGACGCCATGGTGACGGTGTTCGGCATTCTGAATCTCACCGAGGACTCCTTCTTCGATGAGAGCCGGCGGCTAGACCCCGCCGGCGCTGTCACCGCGGCGATCGAAATGCTGCGAGTCGGATCAGACGTCGTGGATGTCGGACCGGCCGCCAGCCATCCGGACGCGAGGCCTGTATCGCCGGCCGATGAGATCAGACGTATTGCGCCGCTCTTAGACGCCCTGTCCGATCAGATGCACCGTGTTTCAATCGACAGCTTCCAACCGGAAACCCAGCGCTATGCGCTCAAGCGCGGCGTGGGCTACCTGAACGATATCCAAGGATTTCCTGACCCTGCGCTCTATCCCGATATTGCTGAGGCGGACTGCAGGCTGGTGGTTATGCACTCAGCGCAGCGGGATGGCATCGCCACCCGCACCGGTCACCTTCGACCCGAAGACGCGCTCGACGAGATTGTGCGGTTCTTCGAGGCGCGGGTTTCCGCCTTGCGACGGAGCGGGGTCGCTGCCGACCGGCTCATCCTCGATCCGGGGATGGGATTTTTCTTGAGCCCCGCACCGGAAACATCGCTGCACGTGCTGTCGAACCTTCAAAAGCTGAAGTCGGCGTTGGGGCTTCCGCTATTGGTCTCGGTGTCGCGGAAATCCTTCTTGGGCGCCACCGTTGGCCTTCCTGTAAAGGATCTGGGTCCAGCGAGCCTTGCGGCGGAACTTCACGCGATCGGCAATGGCGCTGACTACGTCCGCACCCACGCGCCTGGAGATCTGCGAAGCGCAATCACCTTCTCGGAAACCCTCGCGAAATTTCGCAGTCGCGACGCCAGAGACCGAGGGTTAGATCATGCCTAGCATTCACCTTCCGGCCGCCCGCTAGCGGACCCTGGTCAGGTTCCGCGAAGGTGGGCGCAGACATGCTGGGCTCGTCAGGATCAAACTGCACTATGAGGCGGCGGTTCATACCGCGCCAGGGGAGCGAATGGACAGCGAGGAGCCTCCGAACGTTCGGGTCGCCTGCTCGGGTGATATCGACGAGGTTGTGCGGCTGAACACCAGGCTTGAAGAACTTTATGCGCAGTGGGAAGAGCTGTCGGGGTTGATTTTTTAACACTTCCCGGCACACCTTACGCATAGCACACCTTCGGCAGGTGTGTCATGCAAAACGCTATTGCGCCATACAGCCCGCGCAACCCCCGATTATCCGACTATTACCGCTGTGTTGAGGATTATTACGAGGAGCTTGAGCGGGTATATGAGGAGCGGTATCAGACCCGTTTCGGGTATCTTCGGACTGAAATCAGGTCAACCATCTTCCGTTACCTCGACTGCGGATGTTTGCAAAACGGCTTTGCCCGTGTAAAGTGTAACGACTGCGGCCATGAATACCTGGTTGCCTTTTCTTGCAAGCGCCGCCACTTCTGCCCTTCATGCCATCAGAAACGTGTGGTGGAATTTGGTGAATGGTTTCTGGAAGACCTTGCCGTCACTGTCCCCCATCGTCACATCATCTTCTCCATCCCCAAGCTCATCCGCCGCTGCTTCCTGTTTGATCGCAAACTGCTTGCAGCCTTAAGCCGCATAGCTTGGGAGACCCTGAAAGAGTACACTTCGACTTCGCTCAGTGCAGGCGGCTCCCTTCCCGGCTGTGCCTGCTCCATCCAGACCTTCGGCGACTTCTTAGGCTTCAATCCCCACTGCCACATCATCATATCCGATGGAACCTTTGATGAAGATGGCAACTTCAGAATCACCCCGTATTACGACGCCCACGCCCTGGAACAACTCTTCCGGCACAAGCTGCTCAAGATGCTGCTTGCCAAGGGGGCCATCAGCCAGTGGCATATTGACCTGCTCATGTCGTGGCAACACAGCGGTTTCAACGTCCATATTTGCGAGCAGATAACTGCGGATGATCGCAACGCCCTGGAGTCCCTTGCTCACTACATAATCCGCTGCCAGTTTTCCCAAGAGCGGATGAGCTACCTTGAACAGAGTGGCACCGTCATCTACCGCTCCAAAGACGGTCATACCACCAAGAGCTTCAGCGCCCTTGATTGGCTTGCACATATCATCAGCCACATCCCCCGGCATGGCGAGCAGATGGTGAGGTATTACGGCTACTACAGCAACGCCGCCCGTGGCAAGCGTAGGAAGTATGGGATGGATGACAAGACACCTGAAATAGCCGGACAAGAACAGGACACAGGCTATCGCAAGAAATGCCGAGCCAACTGGGCCCGGCTTATACAGAAGATATACGAGACGGACCCGCTCAGCTGCCCCCACTGCAAAGGCACAATGCGGATACTGGCGTTTATTGAAGAAGAGGTGGTGATCCGCAAGATACTGGATCATCTCGGATTGTGGGATGTACCGAAGCGGCAGCCAAAACAGGGCAGGGGGCCGCCGGTAGAGCCTGCCCTGAGCGTAGTCGAAGGGATAGATGTAGAACCGCAGCTTGTGTACGCCGACAGTCAGGTGATTGAATATGAAGAGGCGTACTACGAGCCGGAATATCTGTGAAGCCGGATAACAGGGCATTGCAGCAGGGATGGTTTGTGTTGAAAATGGTTTAAATGAGGTATTTTGAGGTTCAGGTAGTGGTTGTTGCAGGCGATAATGCTTATGAGTCCGTCAGCAGGTCAAAAACTCCTCAGTTGGTTCTCTGTTTCCCCTCAAAATCTGGTGAAATCCTCCCAAATAGCGTTGACGGTCACTTGGTTTGGATGGTATCGTTGCAGCCTCGAAAAAGCAAATTCCTATCCCCCTACCGGGAACTGGGGGTGCAGGTACGCTACCTGCACTCCGACATTGACACCATCGAGCGGATGCAGATCCTGCGTTCGCTGCGTCTGGGTGAATTTGACGTACTGGTGGGGATCAACCTGCTGCGGGAGGGACTGGATCTACCGGAGGTCTCACTGGTGGCAATTCTGGATGCAGACAAGGAAGGATTCCTGCGTTCCGCCCGCTCCCTGATCCAGACCTGCGGCCGGGCTGCCCGGAATGTGGATGGCAGGGTGCTGATGTATGCCGATCAGGTGACCCGCTCCATGCAGGCCTGCCTTGATGAAACTGAACGCCGCCGCACCAAACAGCTGGCCTACAACCAGGAACACGGCATTACCCCGGAGACCGTCAAGAAGGGGATGCGCAGCATACTTGAATCAATTGCTGAAAAGGATTATGTCACCCCGCCGGTGGTGGCTGATGTTCAGGAACTCTACGGCATAGAATTGAGAGAGATTCCCAAGCTGATCAAGAAGATGCGCAAGGAGATGCTGTCTGCCGCCAAAGAGCTGGACTTTGAGAAGGCGGCAGAACTGAGGGACCGGATCAGGCAGTTGGAGGATACGGAACTGAAGCTGCGCTAACCAACCAAGGCAAGGAGGAACCACCATGGAAACACCAAGACATCTGCATATCCTGTGGACCAACGACAACCCGATTACTGCCGAGAAGATGGTCTTCATGTACGCACTAAACGGTCTCAAGCATAACTGGTGGGACAAGATCACCATCATTATCTGGGGTGCCACTACCGCACTGACGGCTGCAGATGCCACAATTCAGGAACAGCTGAAAGGATTGGTGGAGGGGGGCGTTACCATCTCGGCCTGCAAGGCCTGTTCAAATGAGTTGGGAGTGACTGATGCGCTGCGGGACCTGGGATTTGAGGTCAAGTACTGGGGACCGGGGCTGACCGAGATCCTGCAGTCCGGTTCACCCTTGCTGAGTGTGTAATCATGTGTTTCACGCATGAGTGACTGCCGTCTGCAGATTACGGGAGGCCGACCGCTGCCCGGAACTCCTCCAACTGCTGCTTTAGCCGCTCAAACCCGGCCGGTGCACCACTGATATCACCGGTCTTGGCATCGGCCTCAATGGCTGCTGCGGTCTCCCGCATCTGCATGGCACCGATATTGGCAGACGATCCTTTGATGGCGTGGGAACTGGTCCGCACCTTATCCGGGTTTCCTTCTGCAATCGCCTCTTCCAGGGCAACCATGTTTGGCTCAACCCCCTTAAAGAAGAGTCCCACAAAACGGGGGATCAGCGCCTCAGCTCCGCCCAGCCGCTCCAGCAGATCCGCCTTGGCATAGACCGGGATTGCATCTTCAGCAGCAGACACGGGAGCTGGCGCAGCAACTGTCTCCGGCATCTGCTCTGTAACAACAGAACCACAGTAACGTTGCAGCATCTCCAGCATCTGGGCCGGCTTAACCGGCTTGGACAGATAATCATCCATGCCGGCAGCCAGACACTTGTCACGATCATCCTTACCGGCATAGGCGGTCATGGCAACAATCGGTGTGCGCCCTACGCCCCGTTCCTGCTCCAGCCCCCTGATGGCGGTGGCTGCCTGCAGGCCATCCATCTCAGGCATCTGTACATCCATCAGCACGATGTCGAACTGCCCGGAAGCATAGGCATTCAACGCCTCTTGGCCATTGGTAGCTTCGGTTATACGGTGATCGTAACGCTCCAATACCGCCTTGGCAAGTTCGCGGTTTACCTCTACATCGTCAGCCAGCAATACGGCCAGCCCTTTATGTGGTTCCTGGGACAGCGCAACCGGAGTATCTTCCCCTTCAATCACCACATCCTCAGCAACCGGTGCCAGCACAGCCGTAAAAATAAATCTGCTCCCCTGTCCAGGTTCACTTTCCACCCAGATCTGGCCCCCCATCAGCTCTGCCAGGCGGCGACAGATGGTCAAGCCCAGACCAGTACCGCCAAACTTTTTGGTAGTGGTAACATCAGCCTGTTCAAAGGTTTCAAAGATGCGGGCCTGCGCTTCAACGGGAATACCGACCCCTTGGTCAGACACGCAAAACCGTACCAGTAGCCCGGCATCCAACTGCTGTTCAATCCCTGCGGAAACCGTGATCACACCTTTTTCACTGAACTTCAGCGCGTTACCCACCAGATTGAGCAGAATCTGACGCAGCTTATAGATATCGCCATCCAGACGCTCAGGTAGTGCAGCATCCACCTGAATCATCAGCTGCAATCCCTTCTGCTCTGCCTTCAGCCCCAGAGAGTACAGGCCTTGCTCAAGATTTTTTCTTAGCAGGAACGGCGCACAGCACAGCTCCAGTTTGCCTGCCTCAATCTTGGAAAAATCAAGAATATCGTTAATGATTACCATCAGGTTTTCGGCTGAATCCCTGATTGCCAGCAGCTGCTCCGTGTAAAGTGTAACGACTGCGGCCATGAATACCTGGTTGCCTTTTCTTGCAAGCGCCGCCACTTCTGCCCTTCATGCCATCAGAAACGTGTGGTGGAATTTGGTGAATGGTTTCTGGAAGACCTTGCCGTCACTGTCCCCCATCGTCACATCATCTTCTCCATCCCCAAGCTCATCCGCCGCTGCTTCCTGTTTGATCGCAAACTGCTTGCAGCCTTAAGCCGCATAGCTTGGGAGACCCTGAAAGAGTACACTTCGACTTCGCTCAGTGCAGGCGGCTCCCTTCCCGGCTGTGCCTGCTCCATCCGGTTTAAATGAGGTATTTTGAGGTTCAGGTAGTGGTTGTTGCAGGCGATAATGCTTATGAGTCCGTCAGCAGGTCAAAAACTCCTCAGTTGGTTCTCTGTTTCCCCTCAAAATCTGGTGAAATCCTCCCAAATAGCGTTGACGGTCACTTGGTTTGGATGGTATCGTTGCAGCCTCGAAAAAGCAAATTCCTATCCCCGATTTCCCCCTGCCGAACCCGGCTATTATGGCGGAGATGATGCTGGACGGGGTATTGTCAGGGTACCGGGCGGATCACCCCTGAAACGACGATAACTCTGCGCCCACGCTGTTTTTTTTGCTACATCACTTAACAGCGTTAATTTAAATGTTGTTCGTTATGGAGAATAAACATGAATAAGAGTAAAAGTACTTTCAGTGTGATTGAGGGGGGTAAAACCATCCATGCCAAGGGGGGCGGCACAGGCACCGTCATGAACGCTGCAGAACTGGAAAAAGTTACCAGAGGGGCAGCATCACTGCTGGCGGGGCAGCAGCAGGAAGATGGACACTGGATCTTTGACCTGGAGGCGGATGTGACCATCCCGGCGGAGTACGTCATGCTGCAGCGCTTTATCGGCCGGGAGATCGATCCGGAGATTTCCGAGCGTCTGGCCGCCTACATACAGGATCGCCAGTTGCCGGACGGTGGGTGGCCGCTGCATACGGTTGACGGCAATGTCAACATCAGTGCCAGCGTTAAGGCCTATTTTGCCCTCAAGCTGCTGGGGTATGACAAAGACGATCCCCATATGCTCAAGGCGCGCCAGCTGATTCTCTCCCTCGGCGGGGCGGCCAAGTGCAATGTATTCACCCGCATCACCCTGGCTATCTTCGGCCAGATCCCATGGCACACAGCACCGGCTATGCCGATCGAGATCATGCTGCTGCCGCGCTGGTTTTTCTTTCACTTGAACAAGGTAGCCTACTGGTCACGGACTGTAATTGTGCCGCTGCTGATCCTCTATGCCACACAGCCGATCTGCCGTCTGCGATACAACGAGGGGATTACTGAGTTGTTCGCCTCTCCGCCAGACATGCTGGTCCATCTGGATACGTTCCGTCACCACGCCTGGCGCAAAAACGTCTTCATTGCCCTTGACCGAGTGCTGAAACGTACCATGCATTTGATACCCGGCCGGATTAAACAACATGCCCTGGCCGAGGCTGAACGCTGGACACGGGCCAGAATGCAGGGAGACGGCGGTATTGGCGCCATCTACCCGGCCATGGCCAATGCGGTCATGGCCCTAAAAACGCTGGGGTGCCGCGATGACGATGCCGATTACCTGCGCGGTCTGAAGGCGGTCGATAACCTGATGGTGCACCGCAAGCTGAAGACAAACACCATCCCTATGGATGATGGCAGCAGCGGCATTGCCATAGATTGCTCTTCAGCAGCTCCGGAATTATACCCAACATACCTGACTGATACTGCCGGCAACATGGAATTCAGTTTCTGTCAGCCCTGCAACTCCCCTATCTGGGACACCTGCATGAGTCTGTCGGCTCTGTGTGAGGCAGGTTATGCCGACAACAAGGGAGTGACGGATAGGAGCATCAAATGGCTGTTCAGCCAGCAGATTACCACACCGGGAGACTGGTCGGAAAAATGTCCGGGGCTGGAGTCGGGAGGGTGGGCCTTCCAGTATGAAAATAGCCGCTATCCCGATGTGGATGATACAGCCAAAGTACTGATGAGCCTGTTCCGTGCCGGGGCGTTGGAAAAACCGGAATACCGTGAAAAGATTGAACGAGCGATCAGGTGGGTACAGGGGATGCAAAGCGCGGACGGCGGTTGGGGGGCTTTTGATGTGGATAATGACTACTTCTACCTGAACGATATCCCCTTTGCCGACCACGGGGCCCTGCTGGATCCCAGCACCGCCGATCTGACCGGCAGATGCATCGAGATGATGGGGATGCTGGGGCACGGCCCTGATTACCCACCGATTGCCCGCGGCATTGCCTATCTGAAGAAGAAGCAGGAGCAGTTTGGCGGCTGGTTCGGACGCTGGGGTGTCAATTACATCTACGGCACATGGTCGGTACTTTCCGGGCTGCACCAGGCAGGTGAGAACATGGATGCCCCGTACGTGAGAAAAGCGGTGGAGTGGCTGATCTCCTGCCAGAACAGCGACGGCGGCTGGGGTGAAACCTGCGCCAGCTATGATGATCCATTCCTGGCCGGAAGCGGCGCCAGCACCGCCTCACAGACATCATGGGCTCTGATGGCGCTGATGGCGGCCGGTGAGTGGCGTCACAGCGCAGTCAGAAGCGGTGTGCGATACCTGACGGAAAGCTACTGCAACGGCTGGGACGAAAAACACTTTACCGGCACCGGTTTCCCGCGGGTATTCTACCTGCGCTACCACGGTTACAGCCTGTTCTTTCCGGTCTGGGCACTAGCGGTCTATTCCAGGTACATAAACGGCAAGGCTACGGTTCAGGAAAATGTACGGGAAAGACAGTTCAGGCAGTCCCTGATGGTGTAGGATCTGGATAGAATAGAAGGAGCTCATAAAGACGGACCTGCACTTACTGCGAGTATAACGTCAATTGACTTCTATCGTTATCTGTGCTATTTCTAAAAAACGATTTGAAATCCATTTATCAAATATTAGGAAATCACCACTTATGTTGTCGAACATTCTCTTCACATTTAAGCTTACCATCGGCCTAATTGAAATCGTGCCGACTCGTCATAACGCACATATTTCACCTATGTCGGAGGGAGATGCTTAGTTTTTTCGACCAAGTCAATCAAAAACCCCACCGGCACAAGCCAGTGGGGTTTTTTTTGTTTAATCTCTGAGGGTAAATTCCCCGCCCCTTGGGGCGATTCAAGCATCAACTAAGGTCGCAGATACCCCGTTGCTTGTGGCGGGGTGATTCATTTTGAGTTTGCAGTTGTCAACAGGAGTGATTTGCGGCAGCTCTTCCGCAAGATGCATTAATTCCATTAAGCTTTCAAGATGGCATTAATCCATGGCCAATTTGAGAGGCTCTTCATGCTCGGTTTATCTGATGCCATTTGATTTAAGCCGTGCTCTGCCTGTTCAGTTGCAGCATCCAAGGAATCGAATACACGATTTGCAAAGTAGTTTCGGCGTAGTACGTTCCAGATCTGTTCGGCTGGGTTCAGTTCCGGTGAATATGGCGGCAGCAGTACAAGAGAAACGTTTTCAGGGATTTTGAGATCCTTGCTTTTATGTGAGGATGCCCCATCCAGCACCATAACAATGAAGTCATCAGGATGCGATTCACTGACCTGCTTCAGAAAACGGCTCATGTTTTCTGTGTTCATCTTTTCGCAGGTCATGTAATCAAGACTGCCATCCCAAGGGCTTATGGCGGCGTACTCATACCGATATTCACGGATCAGAGCTAAATTCACTACTGGTCGGTGCAATCACCCCGTATTACGACGCCCACGCCCTGGAACAACTCTTCCGGCACAAGCTGCTCAAGATGCTGCTTGCCAAGGGGGCCATCAGCCAGTGGCATATTGACCTGCTCATGTCGTGGCAACACAGCGGTTTCAACGTCCATATTTGCGAGCAGATAACTGCGGATGATCGCAACGCCCTGGAGTCCCTTGCTCACTACATAATCCGCTGCCAGTTTTCCCAAGAGCGGATGAGCTACCTTGAACAGAGTGGCACCGTCATCTACCGCTCCAAAGACGGTCATACCACCAAGAGCTTCAGCGCCCTTGATTGGCTTGCACATATCATCAGCCACATCCCCCGGCATGGCGAGCAGATGGTGAGGTATTACGGCTACTACAGCAACGCCGCCCGTGGCAAGCGTAGGAAGTATGGGATGGATGACAAGACACCTGAAATAGCCGGACAAGAACAGGACACAGGCTATCGCAAGAAATGCCGAGCCAACTGGGCCCGGCTTATACAGAAGATATACGAGACGGACCCGCTCAGCTGCCCCCACTGCAAAGGCACAATGCGGATACTGGCGTTTATTGAAGAAGAGGTGGTGATCCGCAAGATACTGGATCATCTCGGATTGTGGGATGTACCGAAGCGGCAGCCAAAACAGGGCAGGGGGCCGCCGGTAGAGCCTGCCCTGAGCGTAGTCGAAGGGATAGATGTAGAACCGCAGCTTGTGTACGCCGACAGTCAGGTGATTGAATATGAAGAGGCGTACTACGAGCCGGAATATCTGTGAAGCCGGATAACAGGGCATTGCAGCAGGGATGGTTTGTGTTGAAAATGGTTTAAATGAGGTATTTTGAGGTTCAGGTAGTGGTTGTTGCAGGCGATAATGCTTATGAGTCCGTCAGCAGGTCAAAAACTCCTCAGTTGGTTCTCTGTTTCCCCTCAAAATCTGGTGAAATCCTCCCAAATAGCGTTGACGGTCACTTGGTTTGGATGGTATCGTTGCAGCCTCGAAAAAGCAAATTCCTATCCCCGATTGCAGCGGCTTGAAGACACCAGAAAACTAAAAACAAGGAGATGTACACTATGCAGGGATCAACCGACCATCCCCACGGCCTGATGCGGCGTAAAGACCGGGAAATTACCGACCGGACAGAGATTGATGAGATCATCAAGGCAACCAATCTGATGCACATCGCGCTGGTTGATGGCGATATGCCGTTTCTGGTGCCGGTTTTTTATGCCTTTGACGGCACAGCACTCTATTTTCACTCAGCCCAGGCCGGTTCAAAAATTGAGATTTTAAAGCGTAACAATAATGTCTGTTTTGAGATCAGCATTGATAACGGCTTTATTGAAAGTGAAGAACCCTGTGATTTTGAAGCAAAACACCGCACGGTAATCGGCATCGGCAAGGCGGTTTTTGTCGAGGACACAGCGGATAAAATTAAGGCACTTGACCTGATTGTGGCGCACTTTACCAAGAAGAAGTTCGAGTACCCGAAAACGAATCTGGACCGTACAGCGGTTATCCGTATTGATATTGTATCGATCAAAGGCAAGAAGCACGGTATCTGATTTTGGCACCTGACCTCAAGGCAACCGCTTCTCCTTTTGTTTGGCGCAAGCGAGAAGTCAGGGGAGCGCAACTTAAAAATACTATTTCTAATTTATGCCAGCATTGTCCGGTTAGGAACTTGCATTCGGCGGGTGCCCTGTTGATTGTTGAAAAAGGGGAACGGGTTGCTCTGGTGGGGCATAACGGGGCCGGTAAATCAACCCTGATGGCGGTGCTGGCCGGTGGCGAGTATCAGGAGGGTAGCCTGAAGCCGGGCCATAATGTGGTGGCTGATTATTTTGCCCAGGATCAGGCCAATGTGCTGGATGCCACCAGAACCGCCTATGATGAGCTGTACAGTGACTGCCCCTACGAGATGGTACCCAAGCTGCGGGATATCCTGGGGGCGTTCCTGTTCTCCGGTGATGACATCCATAAAAAGGTCGGGGTGCTGTCCGGTGGTGAACGTAACCGTCTGGCCCTGGCCAAGATGCTGCTGCGTCCCTCCAACCTGCTGCTGATGGATGAGCCCACCAACCACCTGGACCTGTTCAGCAAAGAGGTGCTGCTGGATGCCCTGAAGGGCTTTGACGGCACCGTGGTGTTTGTCTCCCACGACCGCTACTTTGTGAACGGGCTGGCAACGCGGATTGTAGAGGTTGGCGAAGGTAAGCTGATCGATTATTACGGTGATTATGAGTATTACCTGGAAAAAAAGGCTGGTGAACTGGATACACCTCCAACTTCAGGCCGCACGGCCAAGCAGGCAGTAGAGACTACAGCAGCAATAACCGGCGTTAGTGATCTGCCCCCCCAGAATAAGGAAGACCGCCTTAAAGATCGTGAAGAACAGAAACGCCGTAAAAAGGAAGAACAGGCACGGGAGAAGCAGCAGCAGTCGATTGAGAAGGAGATCGCCGCGGTTGAGCAAAAAATTGCTGAGCTCGAAGCAGAGATGAACCGGCCTGGCTTCTTTGATGATCCTGAGCAGGGCCTGGCTGCCGGTGAACAGCATACGGCACTGAACACCAGGCTTGAAGAACTTTATGCGCAGTGGGAAGAGCTGTCGGGGTTGATTTTTTAACACTTCCCGGCACACCTTACGCATAGCACACCTTCGGCAGGTGTGTCATGCAAAACGCTATTGCGCCATACAGCCCGCGCAACCCCCGATTATCCGACTATTACCGCTGTGTTGAGGATTATTACGAGGAGCTTGAGCGGGTATATGAGGAGCGGTATCAGACCCGTTTCGGGTATCTTCGGACTGAAATCAGGTCAACCATCTTCCGTTACCTCGACTGCGGATGTTTGCAAAACGGCTTTGCCCGTGTAAAGTGTAACGACTGCGGCCATGAATACCTGGTTGCCTTTTCTTGCAAGCGCCGCCACTTCTGCCCTTCATGCCATCAGAAACGTGTGGTGGAATTTGGTGAATGGTTTCTGGAAGACCTTGCCGTCACTGTCCCCCATCGTCACATCATCTTCTCCATCCCCAAGCTCATCCGCCGCTGCTTCCTGTTTGATCGCAAACTGCTTGCAGCCTTAAGCCGCATAGCTTGGGAGACCCTGAAAGAGTACACTTCGACTTCGCTCAGTGCAGGCGGCTCCCTTCCCGGCTGTGCCTGCTCCATCCAGACCTTCGGCGACTTCTTAGGCTTCAATCCCCACTGCCACATCATCATATCCGATGGAACCTTTGATGAAGATGGCAACTTCAGAATCACCCCGTATTACGACGCCCACGCCCTGGAACAACTCTTCCGGCACAAGCTGCTCAAGATGCTGCTTGCCAAGGGGGCCATCAGCCAGTGGCATATTGACCTGCTCATGTCGTGGCAACACAGCGGTTTCAACGTCCATATTTGCGAGCAGATAACTGCGGATGATCGCAACGCCCTGGAGTCCCTTGCTCACTACATAATCCGCTGCCAGTTTTCCCAAGAGCGGATGAGCTACCTTGAACAGAGTGGCACCGTCATCTACCGCTCCAAAGACGGTCATACCACCAAGAGCTTCAGCGCCCTTGATTGGCTTGCACATATCATCAGCCACATCCCCCGGCATGGCGAGCAGATGGTGAGGTATTACGGCTACTACAGCAACGCCGCCCGTGGCAAGCGTAGGAAGTATGGGATGGATGACAAGACACCTGAAATAGCCGGACAAGAACAGGACACAGGCTATCGCAAGAAATGCCGAGCCAACTGGGCCCGGCTTATACAGAAGATATACGAGACGGACCCGCTCAGCTGCCCCCACTGCAAAGGCACAATGCGGATACTGGCGTTTATTGAAGAAGAGGTGGTGATCCGCAAGATACTGGATCATCTCGGATTGTGGGATGTACCGAAGCGGCAGCCAAAACAGGGCAGGGGGCCGCCGGTAGAGCCTGCCCTGAGCGTAGTCGAAGGGATAGATGTAGAACCGCAGCTTGTGTACGCCGACAGTCAGGTGATTGAATATGAAGAGGCGTACTACGAGCCGGAATATCTGTGAAGCCGGATAACAGGGCATTGCAGCAGGGATGGTTTGTGTTGAAAATGGTTTAAATGAGGTATTTTGAGGTTCAGGTAGTGGTTGTTGCAGGCGATAATGCTTATGAGTCCGTCAGCAGGTCAAAAACTCCTCAGTTGGTTCTCTGTTTCCCCTCAAAATCTGGTGAAATCCTCCCAAATAGCGTTGACGGTCACTTGGTTTGGATGGTATCGTTGCAGCCTCGAAAAAGCAAATTCCTATCCCCGAATGGCCAACGAATGCCTGGAGAAAGTACGAAAGGAAATTCGCGGGAGTCTAACTGATAAACAGCGCAGAGGCCTGATGCATGACCGGTTCATTCTTTTGAAGCGAGAAGAGAAGCTTGAAGGACTTGATCGGATTACCTTGGAGTCATGGACAAAGAACTACCCGGCATTAGGTGCTGCCTACCGAGCCAAGGAAGATTTCTTCGGTATCTATGACGCCATGACCGTCCAGGATGCAATGCACCGGTTCAAGACATGGGAATTGAATCTAACCCCAGATATTAAAGATGCCTTCCATCCCTTGACCCGAGCAGTCAATAATTGGATGCCGGAGATCATGGCTTACTTTGATCACCCGGTTACCAATGCCTACACCGAGTCGTTGAACAACCTGATCAGAGTAATGAATAGATTGGGCAGGGGCTACAGTTTTGAAGCGCTTAGAGCGAAGATTCTCTTTACTGAAGGTGTTTGCAAAGTAAGGAAACCCAAGTTTCAGAAACCGGCACGGCAGGAAGAGAAGATGGAATATTTTCATATGACAACTGGCTTCTCCAAAATGACTACGTCAACACGAGAGCCAGAACCTGAAATCAACTACGGAGCCGACATATCAACATTGGTGAGGTTGATTGAAGAAGGACGACTCTGACCTTTCATACATCATGAATTATGGATACCCATTATTTTTAAGCGTGCATAATAAGCCCTACACAAATTGGGAGATATATCATGAAAGGCTGGCTTTTTCTTGTTATCGCAATAGTTGGCGAAGTAATCGCAACATCCGCATTAAAATCTAGCGAGGGCTTTACTAAGCTTGCCCCTTCCGCCGTTGTCATAATCGGTTATGGCATCGCATTTTATTTTCTTTCTCTGGTTCTGAAATCCATCCCTGTCGGTGTTGCTTATGCAGTCTGGTCGGGACTCGGCGTCGTCATAATTACAGCCATTGCCTGGTTGCTTCATGGGCAAAAGCTTGATGCGTGGGGCTTTGTAGGTATGGGGCTCATAATTGCTGCCTTTTTGCTCGCCCGATCCCCATCGTGGAAGTCGCTGCGGAGGCCGACGCCATGGTGACGGTGTTCGGCATTCTGAATCTCACCGAGGACTCCTTCTTCGATGAGAGCCGGCGGCTAGACCCCGCCGGCGCTGTCACCGCGGCGATCGAAATGCTGCGAGTCGGATCAGACGTCGTGGATGTCGGACCGGCCGCCAGCCATCCGGACGCGAGGCCTGTATCGCCGGCCGATGAGATCAGACGTATTGCGCCGCTCTTAGACGCCCTGTCCGATCAGATGCACCGTGTTTCAATCGACAGCTTCCAACCGGAAACCCAGCGCTATGCGCTCAAGCGCGGCGTGGGCTACCTGAACGATATCCAAGGATTTCCTGACCCTGCGCTCTATCCCGATATTGCTGAGGCGGACTGCAGGCTGGTGGTTATGCACTCAGCGCAGCGGGATGGCATCGCCACCCGCACCGGTCACCTTCGACCCGAAGACGCGCTCGACGAGATTGTGCGGTTCTTCGAGGCGCGGGTTTCCGCCTTGCGACGGAGCGGGGTCGCTGCCGACCGGCTCATCCTCGATCCGGGGATGGGATTTTTCTTGAGCCCCGCACCGGAAACATCGCTGCACGTGCTGTCGAACCTTCAAAAGCTGAAGTCGGCGTTGGGGCTTCCGCTATTGGTCTCGGTGTCGCGGAAATCCTTCTTGGGCGCCACCGTTGGCCTTCCTGTAAAGGATCTGGGTCCAGCGAGCCTTGCGGCGGAACTTCACGCGATCGGCAATGGCGCTGACTACGTCCGCACCCACGCGCCTGGAGATCTGCGAAGCGCAATCACCTTCTCGGAAACCCTCGCGAAATTTCGCAGTCGCGACGCCAGAGACCGAGGGTTAGATCATGCCTAGCATTCACCTTCCGGCCGCCCGCTAGCGGACCCTGGTCAGGTTCCGCGAAGGTGGGCGCAGACATGCTGGGCTCGTCAGGATCAAACTGCACTATGAGGCGGCGGTTCATACCGCGCCAGGGGAGCGAATGGACAGCGAGGAGCCTCCGAACGTTCGGGTCGCCTGCTCGGGTGATATCGACGAGGTTGTGCGGCTGATGCACGACGCTGCGGCGTGGATGTCCGCCAAGGGAACGCCCGCCTGGGACGTCGCGCGGATCGACCGGACATTCGCGGAGACCTTCGTCCTGAGATCCGAGCTCCTAGTCGCGAGTTGCAGCGACGGCATCGTCGGCTGTTGCACCTTGTCGGCCGAGGATCCCGAGTTCTGGCCCGACGCCCTCAAGGGGGAGGCCGCATATCTGCACAAGCTCGCGGTGCGACGGACACATGCGGGCCGGGGTGTCAGCTCCGCGCTGATCGAGGCTTGCCGCCATGCCGCGCGAACTACACCTGCAAGACCGCCCGGTTTGCGCGGGAACATGGCGCCCGCTTCATCTATGCATCAAGTGCCGCAACCTATGGTAATGGCGAACTGGGTTTTTCTGATGACGAAGCAATCTTGCCGCGCTTGCGTCCAATGAATATGTACGGCTACTCAAAGCAGCTATTTGACCTCTGGGCCCAGCAGCACGGTCTGTTGAACGAAATGGTGGGGCTCAAGTATTACAACGTCTTTGGTCCCAACGAGCAGCATAAGGGGGAGATGCGTTCGCTGGTGCAGAAGGCCTTTGAACAGATCTCCGAGACCGGTCGGCTCAAACTGTTCAAGTCCCACCGTCCGGACTACGCCGATGGTGAACAGGTACGGGATTTTGTCTATGTCAAGGATGCGGCGGCCATGACCCTGCACTTTCTTGACAACCGCACAGCAGCCGGTATCTTCAATGTGGGTGGCGGCAGTACCGCCAGCTGGAACCGTCTGGCCAAAGCGGTCTTCAACGCCATGGAACTGCCGGTGGCAATTGACTACATCGACATGCCGGAATCGATCCGCAACACCTACCAGTATCACACCTGCGCCGAGACCGAGAAGATCCGACGGACCGGCTACACCGCAGCAACCCTTTCACTGGAGGCAGCAGTCAGCGATTACATCCGCAACTATCTGATTCCAAACAAGCATCTGGGGGATGAGTAGAATTTAAAACAGAGGTTACGAAACACGGAGTAACGGAGCAACAGAGACAGCAACACAAATTGATCAAGCCGCGAGAATATAGCTCCCATCTTGGTAAACCACTTTCTCAACCGTGCCCCGGTAATCATTACCTGATACATGTCATTTACGACGTTTGTCGCCCGACTCAGGCGACAAACGTCAAATAATTATCACGACTTATCAGATTCCAGGTTGCCTCGGGATAACCCATTGTCCACTCCTTCGGCGCACCGGGCCTGGCCTTGCCCCATTTTATCTCGTATCCGTGAAGCTTCCCGTCCCGCTCCTCCACAAGGTCCAGCTCTTTTTTCGTGTAGGTACGCCAGAAATAGTTGTTGGCCGTTTCCCTTAGATACTCCTGACGCTTGAGCCGTTCCATGACCAGATAGTTTTCCCAGAGTTCACCCGGATCATTGCGCAGCTCAAGCGGGTTGAAGTTGTTGATCAGGGCGTTGCGTACGCCGTTATCCACAAAATAGTACCTGCTGTTCTTGGTTACCTCGTTTCTCAGGTTGCGGCTGAAACCTCCAAGTTTTCGGAGGACAAAGGCTTTTTCAAGGAGATCGAGGTAATGATCCGCTGTGTTCTTGCTCATACCGAGACTTGTACCAAGTTCGGAGTAAGACACTTCCTTGCCGATCTGGAAGGCGATGAGCTGGAGCAGTCTGCCGATCTTGGCCGATTGTCTGATTCCCTCAAGCTCCAGGATATCCTTGTACAGGTATGAAGATACAATTTCCTTGAGATACTGCTCACGTTCGCGGTTGTCCTGCAGCAGCACAATTTCGGGGTATGAGCCGTATATCAGGCGATTTTCGAGGCGGCTGTCGGTTTCATGTCGTTGCTCCATGGCCGCCAGTTCCAGCTGTGCCAGCGGATACTGGATTAGTGTATTTTTCCTCCCAGTAAGTGGTTCGCCAATGCTTCTGGCCAAGTCAAAGGACGATGACCCTGTGGCGATGACCCGAATACCGGGAATATGATCAACGATCAGCTTGAGGTTGATGCCGATGTTCTGAACTTTTTGTGCTTCATCTATCACCAACAACCGATTGTTTCCGACGAAGGCCTTCAACTTCTCAATGGATTGAGAAGAGAGATAGCCCTGAATGATAATATCCTCTCCACTTACCAGAAGATACGGTCCCGGTTCCGTTTTCAGGTACTCGTTGAGAAGGGTGGTTTTACCGGTACGCCGGGCGCCATAAATGACGACCACCTTTCCAGGCTTCAATAAGTTTTTAAGGTTTTCCAGTTGTCGCTGTTTGATATACATGATAACTCCGTCAACGAACTGACCGAATTATATATAATTACTAATAAGACGCAAGGGGAAAGTTAGTTCCGGGAAACCGCTATTGCTGTGTAATCCATTGAATTTTGGTGACTTACTACGCAAATACCGGCCAGTTTGCCGAACCTGCGGTTAGGATAGGTGGTCTCAAGCATCGTTTGAAAAAGGATGGCACAATTGGTGAGCAAATTGAACCTGGTTTGTTTAATTTGCACGATGATTTGCACCAGAGCCGGTTACATCAAATGCACCGCCCACCCACCCCGATCAGTGCCGTCAGACCGTACACCAGCCACATCAGTTGCACCGCCTGCAGAATATGCCGTGCCTGCAACGGCTGCAGCGGATCTCCCATAAACGGTCTGGTACTGGGCTGGCCAAAGTAGCTGTTCACTCCTCCCAGTCGCACCTCCAAGGCACCGGCCACCGCCGCCTCAATCTGGCCGCCGTTGGGGCTGGGGTGATTGTGGCGATCCCGTCGGAAGATCCGCAAGGCATTCCCCGGATGTAACCTTAGCAGCAGGGCTGCGGGGATAACCAGCAAGGCAGTCAGCCGGGCAGGCAGCAGATTGGCCAGGTCATCCAACCGGGCGGATGCCCAGCCAAACTGCAAATAACGCTCGTTTTTATAGCCAAAGGTGGAATCCAGGGTGCTGATCGCCTTGTAGGCCAGCGCCCCCAGCGGCCCGCCCAGACAGGCGAACAGCAGCGGCGCCGTACAGCCATCCACCGTGTTTTCCGCCACCGACTCCACCGCTGCTCGGGTCACCTCACCTTCATCCAGCTGCTCCGTGTCCCGCCCTACCAGCCAGCTTACCCGCTGCCGCGCTTCTGCCAGATCACCAGCTTGCAAAGGCCGGTAAACAGCCAGGGCATGGTCATGCAGGGAGCGGGTTGCAAAGCAGGTATAGAGCAGCAGGATTGCTATGATATCTCCTGCCAGTGGATGCAGCAGAGCAGCTCCCTTTAACAGCCCAAAACCGATCAGGGTCGTACTGCCCACCACCCAGACAACGGCAACAATACCAGCCAGTTTTGGATTGGCAATCAGACGGCGCAGCGATGCTTCAGAACGCTGGGCCAGCCAGCCGATCCCCTGCACCGGATGGGGCAGCCAGCGCGGGTCGCCCAGCAGCAGGTCCAGCAGGATTGCCAGTAGTATTTGTTGGTAGAGAGGAATCACAGACTGTTAATAGCACGCGGATAACACGGATTGAACGGATTTTCGCAGATCATACAGAATCAGCGCCTTGTATTTATTGTCGCTATGTACTAAGTTATGTACATATTCATCAGGAGGTACCAGCAATGAATGCCCTGACCTATACCTATACGCGCCAGCATTTTGCAGAGGTCATGAAATCAGTAAATGAAGACCACGTTCCCGTGGTGGTGACCAGCCAGCGCGGCAAACCGGTTGTCATCCTTTCCCTCGACGATTTCCACGCTTATGAAGAAACCGCCTATCTGCTCCGTAATCCCCAAGGGGCCAAACGGTTGCTTGAATCTGTGGAGGAACTGCGTGCAGGCGGAGGGCAGACCAGAGACCTGACGGAATGATGATAAAATTCTCAACCGCAGCATGGGAGGACTATCTCTACTGGCAGACTACCGACAAGGCGATGCTGAAACGGATCAATCAACTTATCCGGGATATCCAGCGAGAACCGTTTGCCGGTATCGGCAAGCCGGAACCGCTCAAACATCAATTGGCCGGTTTCTGGTCACGCAGAATAGACAGCTGCCACCGCTTGGTCTATGCGGTTGAAGGTGATACGCTCCTGATTGCACAGTGTAGAGATCATTATTGAATAGCAGTTACTTGATACAGTGTATAAACCGTTTTCTGCTTCTAAATCAGCACACCGCCGCCAGAATCCCCCATGATAAACGCCGCACATTCTGCTGCGTGCGACATTGAGATCAAGTGACCCCCGTCAATCAGAAGATCAACCGTCTTCGGAGGCGGGATCACCAAGTCATGACTTCCGTGAAGCCGTATGACCTTGGTTGTACTCGGACCAAGCCCCTCCCAGTTGAAAATGGCAACACACATAGCCCGGACGAATCCGGGCTCGGCGCTGGTGAACATCTGTGCCAATTCCATCGGGATCTTACCTGCCAAAATCCGTAGCCAGTCAAGCGGGGCAATCTGAGCCAACGGGTGAAGGGCCGTAAGCAGCGTGCTGATTTCTTCTTTACGGGCTGCGCTGCCAATCAAATACAGGCGGGAGATGTCCCGGATCTTGCTAATCTCGCAGGCGACCATTCCCCCGAGGGATGCGCCAATCAAGACATCTCCATCGTTGATATGGTATGAGTCGCACATGGAGTGAGCAACCTCGCTCAAACTCTGCTCCCCGGCATAACGCACCCAGTCATGCGCTACAAATCCAGGAATGCTTGTCCAAGGTGCTGGGTACATTCTATGGTCGGCGCCCATACCGGGCAATGCATGGATCATAAAGTTACCGGTTAACGGGGCTGAGGCACCACCGGCTTGACCGGTGTTGCCGATGGTTGGAACTCACTCTTTCTCCATGGCACACCTTACGCATAACACATCTCTGGCAGGTGTGTCATGCAAAACTCCGTTGCGCCATACAGCCCGCGCAATCCCCGGTTATCCGACTATTACCGCTGTGTTGAGGATTATTTCGAGGAGCTGGAGCGGGTACACGAGGAGCGGTATCAGTCCCGTTTCGGGTATCTGAGACCTGAAATCAGGTTAACGATCTTTCGTTACCTAGACTGCGGCTGTCTGCACAATGGTTTCGCCCGTGTGAAGTGCGATGACTGCGGTCACGAATATCTGGTCGCTTTTTCCTGCAAGCGCCGTCACTTCTGCCCGTCATGCCATCAGAAACGGGTGGTGGAGTTCGGCGAATGGTTTCTCGATGATCTTGCCGTCACCGTACCACATCGTCACATTGTCTTCTCCATCCCCAAGCTGATCCGCCGCTGTTTCCTGTTTGATCGCACACTTCTTGCCGATCTAAGCCGCACCGCCTGGGAGACGCTGAGAGAGTACATGACAGGCACAGACAACTCCATGCCCGGCTGCGCCTGCTCCATCCAGACCTTCGGCGACTTCCTCGGTTTCAACCCTCACTGCCACATCATAATATCCGATGGCACCTTTGACGAGCATGGCATCTTCCACATCACTCCGTATTACGATTTCCACGCACTGGAACAGCTCTTCCGGCACAAGGTCTTGAAGATGCTGCTGGATAAGGGTGCCATCACCCAGTGGCACATTGATCTGCTCATGTCCTGGCATCACAGCGGCTTCAACGTACATATCTGCGAGCCGATAGCGGCTGATGACCGCGACGCCTTGGAGAAGCTGGCCCATTACATCATCCGCTGCCAGTTCTCGCAGGAGCGGATGACCTACATTGAACAGAGCGGCACGGTCATCTACCGCTCAAAAGACGGCCACACGACCAAAAGCTTCAGCGCCCTTGACTGGCTGGCTATGATCATCAGCCACATTCCGCGGCATGGCGAGCAGATGGTGCGCTACTACGGCTACTACAGCAACGCCGCCAGAGGCAAGCGCAGGAAGCTAGGGATGGACGACAACGACACACCGCAGATTGTCGAACAAGAGGCCGACACACCATATCGCAAAAAGTGCCGTGCCAACTGGGCCAGGCTGATCCAGAAGGTCTACGAGACCGATCCGTTGACCTGCCCGAACTGCAAAGGTGTCATGCGGATACTGGCGTTTATCGAAGAAGAGCCGGTGATCCGCAGGATTCTGGATCATCTGGGGTTGTGGGATGTCCCGAAGCGGCAACCGCAATGTGGCAGGGGGCCGCCGGTAATAGTGGAAGCTGAACCAGCGCTGGTGTACGCCGACAGCCAGATTATTGAGTATGAAGAGGCGTACTTCATCCCGGAATACCTGTGAAGCCGGATAATACGGGGCGTTGCAGCAGGAATGGTGTGTGTTGAAAATGGCGAAAATGTGGTTTTTTGCTGGTCAGGCGGCGGCAATTGCAAACAATGATGCAGATTGAACCGTCATCAGGCCAGAATCTCCCCGGATAGTTCCCGATTTCCCCCCAAAAGTCCCGATAATCCATTGACGTAATCCCATTTCCAGTGGTATACAGTCTGCATCGAAAAAGCAAATTCCTATTCCTTATACAGTCTGCATCGAAAAAGCAAATTCCTATTCCTCTAAATCCTCCGGAGTTGGCGTATCGGGACCGGCGATTTTTAATCGCCGACGAATCATGAAAAAAGAATGAATCATCGTTCCAACATTGTATTCTATGTGGCCTATGTGCCTATGTGGTGAGAATTGACCATACGATCGGCACTACTGGAATCAAAAAGGCAGAAAAGGACAAGTAACGAATCCAACGTCGGATTTAGATGTTCCTTTTTCACCTGCCCATACAGGATCGATCTTTCGGGATATGATCCCCAAACAGTCATAATCCTTTTCGAAAAAAGTAACAGAAATTTTGCATCTTTATCGTTGTAAAATTCACAGCTATGACAACAAAATCGATTGGTATTACTTTCCTGGCAATTATACTGCTTTCGGGTTGCAAAACAAAAGCTTACGAGTACACCAAAGTTGCTGGTTTTGCCCAGGGAACCACCTATCATATTACCTACGAGAACAAAAAAGGCAAGGATTACAAAGCCGATATCGATAAAATGCTGAACGATTTTAATAAATCGCTCTCGGTATGGGATTCTGCGTCGATTATTTCGCGGATCAACCGCAACGAACCAACCGTGGAAACCGACGACTGGTTCGAAGCATCCTATAAGAAATCGGTCGAAATCAACCGGCTTTCTGACGGCGCCTTCGACATTACGGTGGGTCCTGTTGTTCGCGCCTGGGGATTCAGCAACCTGCCTTATGCCAAACACGATTCAACCTATATCGACAGCCTGAAACAATTTGTCGGCATGGATAAGATCCAGCTGAAGAAGCATCATCTCATCAAGTCGATGCCGGGTGTTCAGCTCGATATGAACGGGCTGGCGCAGGGATATTCGGTCGATGTGGTTTGCCGCTTCTTCGACCACAAGGGGATCAAGAATTACATGGTCGAAATTGGGGGCGAAGTTCGGGCAAAAGGGAAAAATGGTTCCGGCAAACTGTGGAAGATTGGCGTGGATAAACCGGTCGACGATAACATGGATCCGGGAAAAATGCTTGAAGCAGTGATTGAACTGGATAACAAATCGGTTTCTACCTCAGGGAATTACCGTAAGTTTTACATCGAGAATGGCGTTAAGTATTCTCACACCATCGATCCCAAAACAGGCCGTCCGGCACACAATACCTTACTCAGCGCGACCGTGGTTGCCCCCGATTGCATTACCGCCGATGCATTGGCTACCGCTTTCATGGTCATGGGGGTTGAAAAAGGGAAGGAGTTCCTCAAAAAACTTCCGGATGTTGACGTGCTTTTTATCTACAGCGATTCTCAGGGAAACATGAAGGTTTACACATCGGAAGGGATGAACAAAATGGTGGTCGAAATTGCCAAATAGGTATTATTGGTTGCAATAAAGGTTGTACGCCCGGATATACCCGAGCACTTCCGGTGGCAATAAGTGGCCAACCTCTCTCTTTTCCGCAATGGCCTGGCGGATTTCAGTTGATGAAATATCCATTAGCGGAGAATTTACCAGCGTAAAATTTCCGGAAAAATGGCCGTCATCAATCACGAACCCCGGCCGGGGATAGATCAAGAAAGCATATTCGCCTACCAGCTTCTCATATTCCTTCCATTTCGGCAGATGTACATAATTATCGGCGCCAATAATGATAACAAATTCGTCGTCAGGATATTGTTCCTTCAAAAAAGTGAGGGTATCAATGGTGTAGGAAGGTTTTGGCAGATGAAGTTCCACATCGCAGGCCCTGAATTGAGCCTCCTCTTTAATGGCAAGGCAAACCATGGCATAACGGCTTGCATCATCGAGCAGGTTTTCACTCTTTTTGAACGGATTTTGGGGTGAAACCACAAACCAGAGCTCATCGATCCCTCCGTTTTCAACCATGTAGCGGGCAATAGCCAAATGACCATTGTGTACCGGGTTAAACGATCCAAAAAAGAGCCCGGCTTTCATTGGTTAGCTGGCTAGAAAATCGGTCACAATCTTTTCGGCCTCCTTCAATGCCTCTTCCAGCACATTGTTAATGAGGATGACATCAAAACGCGGGGCAAAAGTCATTTCGTAGTTCGCTTTGGCAAGCCGTGTGGCAATCACCTCTTCACAATCGGTCGAACGGCCAACCAATCTTTTCTTCAGCTCTTCGGCCGAAGGTGGCTGCACAAAAACCGACAAGGCCTCATCGCCGTAATATTTCTTGATATTGCATCCGCCAACCACATCGACATCGAAAATGACATGCCCGCCTTGCAGCCTGATGCGTTCCACCTCACTTTTCAACGTACCGTAATAAATCCCGGGGTACACTTCTTCGTACTCCAAAAACTCTTCGTGATCGACCCGGCGTTTAAATTCTTCCGAAGAGATGAAATAGTAATCTTTCCCATCGACTTCGGCACCCCGAATAGGGCGGCTGGTGGCTGAAACCGAAAATTCGAGCCCCAGGTTTTTACTCAACAAATGTTTTACAATGGTTGTTTTCCCGGCTCCCGACGGAGCAGAAAATATAATCAGCTTCCCTTTCATTGGCATTACAAAATATTCAGCAATTGCTCTTTGATTTTTTCAAGCTCGTCTTTCATTTTGATTACAAGCTTCTGTATTTCCGAATGGTTTGCCTTTGATCCGAGTGTGTTGATCTCGCGCCCGATCTCCTGAGCAATGAAAGCAAGTTTTTTACCCGATGGATAGGGCTCGTTGATGGTTTCGATAAAATAGGTGCAGTGGTTTTCCAGCCGAACCTTCTCTTCGTTGATATCGAGCTTTTCGAGATAGAAAATCAGTTCCTGCTCAAAGCGGTTGGGGTCGGCCTGCACATTGTCCGATAAATTGCTCAACGCATCGCTCAATCGGGTTTTGATCCGTTCAATCCGCTCGCTTTCGTAAGGTTCTATCTGATTCTTTAACTTTACAATCAAATCAATATGGCTGACAATATCGGCTTCAAGAGCATTCCCTTCCTGTACCCTGAAGCTATTCAGCATGTCGATGGCTGCATTGATCCTGGAAACAATCATTTTCCATTCCTCTTCATCGAGTTCTTCGTGATCGACTTTTACCGCATCGGGAAGGCGCAAGATACTGGTAATGGCCAGTTCCGACATTTCCATGTTCAAATCACGGTAAATTTCGGCAAGCTGGGTATAATAGGCATTGACAATGGGTTTATTGATCACCGCATTCGATTCAAGCCCCAGTTGTTCACAATAAAGACTGAAATCAACTTTGCCACGCTCCAGCTTTTCGGCAATGATTTTCCGTACCTCAATATCCTTTTCCCTGTAAATACCGGGAAAGCGACTGTTTATGTCGAGTTGTTTACTGTTCAGTGACTTAATTTCTATGGTAATTTTCTTTGAAGGAAGTTCACATTCGGCTTTACCGTAGCCTGTCATCGATTTTATCATGGTCAAATAAATTTTGCGCCTAAGTTAGCGATTAATTGAAGCGTTTTTCAATGTTGACGGGATAAATTGACCGAATTCGGTTTCAACAATGGGAAATAACCGGTGTGCCGCATGTCGTACACTTTCCGTCCGAATCAATTGCGTTAAGTTTTACCCGATAATACGTTCGCTCAATCAGCATGGTTTTACAGGTTGGACAATAGGTGTTGCTGTGAATCTCTGTTGCCAGATTGCCGATATACACATGGTTTAGTTTCTTTTTGGCTACATCATAAAGGTGGAATAAGGTTTCAACCGGAGTAGGGTATTGGTTCAGTTCATATCTGGGAAAAAAGCGGGAAAGGTGTAATACCGTATTTTTACCGGTCTCATTGGCAATCCAGTCACACATTTTCTCAAATTCATCATCCTCGTCATTCAGCGTAGGAATAACCAAATTCGTTATCTCAAGATGCTTCCCGCTTTGGGCAATTTTCTGGATGGTTTCAAGTACCGGCTTCAACGTCGCTTTAGAATATTTCCGGTAGAATTTTTCACTGAAAGCTTTCAGGTCAATATTGAAAGCATCGATATTTTCCAGTAGAATGGAAAGTGGCTCCGCATTCATATACCCATTGCTCACCATCACCGTTTGCTGATTGTTTTGTTTGATCAGTTCGGAAGCTTTAACCATAAATTCAAAATTTACAAACGGCTCATTATAGGTGAATGCAACCCCCAGATTTTTAACCACCGCCATCGATTGATTTGCCAGTTCTTCCGGTGTACTATTTTTAATCGTCACCGGATAATGGTTGTCATATTGAGAAAGCGTGAAGTTCTGGCAAAAAATACAATGCAGATTGCATCCGGTAGTACCTACCGATAAGATCTCCCTTCCCGGGAAGAAATGGTACAAAGGTTTTTTCTCGATGGGATCGGTATTGATCGCAGCCAGTTTTCCGTAAACAGTTGAAATTAACTGCCCGTCACAATTCTTACGGGCATGGCAATTCCCGAAGTACCCGGGCTCGATATGACAATACCGGGGACACAACATGCACTGTACATGATTATCATCGAGCTTGGAATAGAAAAGAGCTTCGTTCATTGGTTAACCTTTTGGCAACTACAAGTTAACCCAACGCATAGGGAAATGCAAGGAATTGAAAACAAAATCTGATGATGAAGGATAAAATAAAAACCCGCCATCGTCCTGATAAACGATGGCGGGCTGAAGCGGAGAGCGAGGGATTCGAACCCCCGGAACCACAGATGCAGTTCAACAGATTTCGAGTCTGCCCCGTTCGACCACTCCGGCAGCTCTCCAATTCGGCTGCAAATATAAAAGTTTTCCTCAAAAATCAACCCCGATTGAAAAAACATTCTTTCACCAAATTTTTCAGCGCTCCCGATTCTCATTTTCTGTTCCGGACTGCTTTTCCCAATCTGAATCCTTTTCTATTTTTGCAGAAAAAAGATATGTCTATCAATATCGACGAAAAAGATCTGAATAAATTCATCCTGATAGGGGACCGGGTATTGGTAAAACCCAAAAATCCGGATACAAAAACCAAAAGTGGGCTTTATCTGCCACCAACCATTCAGGAGAACGAGAACATCCAAAGCGGTTACATCGTGAAAGTTGGTCCGGGTTATCCGCTTCCGGTTTTAAGCGATCAGGAAGACTTCTGGAAGGCATCCAAAGACGAAGTGAAATACATACCCTTACAGGCACAGCCCGGAGATCTCGCCGTATATCTCCAAAAAAGCGGTTATGAAATAGAATTCAACAGCGAAAAGTATATCATCCTCCCTCATTCATCCATTTTGATGATCATCAGGGATGAAAGCATTTTTGAGTAGTCTACATGATCTCTTTAGCTTCCTTTTGAAGATACTGCAATGCGTTTGAAAGAGTGTCGTCGTTGATTGAAGCAAATTCCTGCAGCAAATCGGTCGCATATTCCATATACAGATATCCGGATTCATTGTCAACACGCCGCAGCGCGCTCGCGCCTGCGGCATTTTCGTGGATATTGCAGACCAGCACCCCCACCGGCAGTTCCGACATCAGTACCGCAAGGCGGTTGCGCTCTTCAAGCAGGTCCGCCCTGGCATCATGGATGGTGGCCTCGACCTCCTGCTGCAGTTTTTGATAGGCATCTGCCGAGGCGTTGATTATCCGGGCAAGGTGCGCCACCTCACGGGCGCCGATCTCGGGCACCCGGTGGTTGGGGTTGGCAAGGGCGATCAGCTGGGTTGATTCTGCGACCCTCATGATCGGGATGATGTAGTAGCGGAACAACAGGCTGACCATGCCGCCGATCACCAGAAAAAGCAGAAAAGCCCCCATGATCGGAAACGGGATGATCCTGTCCCGCAACCCCAGCAGAAAAACCTGTTCCTGGGGCGCAAGATTCAGCCAGGAGCCGAGCACACTGGCGAGAATGTCGCCAAAGATGGCGCAGGCCATGCCGAGAATGAAGATCCAGTATTTCAGTGATGGTTTCATATCCGGGAGCATGCTCTACCTCATCAAGGACAACGGTCGGGAAATCGGCTGGCGGCTTTCAAACCGCATCTATACAACCGTGCCGAAAAGTTTGCCTATTCCAGCGGTCAGTCCCATTGCAAGGGCTCCCCAGAAAGCAACACGGATTGCTCCCTTGCCGGCAGGTGCACCACCGACGTATGCAGCCGTTGCCCCCAGGCCGGCCAGCGTGAACAGCGCGGTTACGGACGAGATCGCAATGACCCGGCCTGCAGGAGCAAGCACCACGACGACGATGGGGACAACGGCGCCGACAGTGAATGAAATTGCGGAGGCAAAAGCAGCCTGGACCGGTCGTGCCCGCAATGTCTCAGTGATACCGAGCTCGTCACGGGCGTGGGCCAGGAGCGCATCACCGGACATAAGCTGTTCTGCAACCTGCTGCGCTAACGACTGATCAAGTCCACGCCCTACATAAATTGCCGTCAGTTCCGCAAGTTCGTTTTCCGGCTGCTCCCGCAGCTCACGCCGTTCCCTTTCAATATCGGCAGATTCCGTATCTGCCTGTGATTGAACCGAGACATACTCGCCAGCCGCCATTGACATCGCCCCGGCCACAAGGCCAGCCACGCCGGCAAGCAGAATATTCTTTTGGGAAGCCCCCGAGGCGGCAACACCGACGACAAGACTCGCAACTGAAATTATTCCGTCATTTGCCCCAAGCACGGCTGCCCGAAGCCAACCGACACTCTCTGTCTTATGGGCCTCTCGGTGGGCTTTATACATCATCTTACCTGCACCCCTTCTATCCAGTTTCGCATTGCCGTAACCGTTGCCGGAAGGTTGCTGCCGGTCAGTGCCCTTGAAACCCAATCGGGAACACCTTCTACGTCGGTGACGGTATCATAGACCAGAAGCTGGTACGCATCGTTCAGCTTGATGATCCTCCATGATCCGACATTTACCTTTGTATCGCCACTGACCCGCTCCCAACTGTTTTTCTTTTGAGGATACCACTTTACATCCTCAATTATCTTGATGGTTTTTGAAATCGGTCCAAAGCTGAACTTCAATTCATTGTAGGTCCATTTTTCGTTAGACGAGAGAGGTCTGGTGGCCTTTATTTCATGGCAATCCACCATGCTCGGCATGAATTTCGGTAGATTGGCACATTCCGTTATGCCCTTCCAGGTTTTATCGGTAGTGGCATGAACGATACCAAACCCCGCCACATGAACCCCTGTCAGGTGAGCAGGCGTGGGCCGTTTTTGTACGACAACTGCGCCTGTGACCAGCCTGGTATAGGTTTCCTGCGTGATAGTCTCACTTGCCAGCTCTTTCATTGAATCAGCTGCGATCTCTTTCCACGGCGGTGCCTCTGCCTGTACACCTGACACGGTGGAAAGCAGCACCAGCATGACCAGGATCAAATTCTTCAAAATAGTCAACTCCTTACATTGATGGACGAACTAACCTGTCCTGTTTGAGCCACACCGCCACGTTCAAATTAATCTACGAAAACCCTTCAACGTTACCTCGGTCCGACTTCAACCGGTAGCCCACTTTTCCGCCACCCTTGCATGTGCCCCTCAAGGGAGTATACCTGCTTGAAATCCTGAAAATAGAGACTGATCCCGGCAAGCCCGGCTCTCGGGCCATGTTCACAGTAGATCACGACCGGTTTTTCTTTCGGAAAGGCACGCTGTTCCAGGCCTGAAGCAATGGCGTAGAAAGGTATATGAATCGCGCGGGGGATATGACCGGCGTTGTACTCGCCTTCGGTACGGACATCGACAACCAGCGGTGCAGGACTCTCCAGAAGTTTTTGCTGCAGTTCCGAGCGCACGATTGTAGTGGAACACGCCGTCAGAAACAGGGCTGACAGAACTGCCAGCAACAAATATTTATCTAATCGCATGAAGGTTTTCATGATGTTCCTGATGCTCTGTACCGTATCTGCACACAGCTGGTTCGCCGCTGGTTATGCACTAGATTCATTGAGCCTTTCCCCACACAATGGGCAATAATTTATTCCATAAGAATGCAAGGACATGACTTCTCCTATGTCTTCAGCTTCGCCATCATAAACTTCTTGTTCATCAGCCAGCCAAATGTGAAAATATCCCCAAGTTGGGTCAGTTTTCTCGTATGAATTATAGAATATAGCCGCATCTTGAGTAATTAATTGATTTTGACATATTTCGTCTTTACACCAATGTCGTTTGAAAATCTCACAGCCAAACCATTCTTCCCAGCATTTGTTATCGTTTTTCATTTCCGTTAGTTTTGAATGCTCAACATATTTGATTCGCAAGCTTTGATCTCCTTATGCATAACGGGGCTGAGGCACCACCGGCTTGACCGGTGTTGCCGATGGTTGGAACTCACTCTTTCTCCATGGCACACCTTACGCATAACACATCTCTGGCAGGTGTGTCATGCAAAACTCCGTTGCGCCATACAGCCCGCGCAATCCCCGGTTATCCGACTATTACCGCTGTGTTGAGGATTATTTCGAGGAGCTGGAGCGGGTACACGAGGAGCGGTATCAGTCCCGTTTCGGGTATCTGAGACCTGAAATCAGGTTAACGATCTTTCGTTACCTAGACTGCGGCTGTCTGCACAATGGTTTCGCCCGTGTGAAGTGCGATGACTGCGGTCACGAATATCTGGTCGCTTTTTCCTGCAAGCGCCGTCACTTCTGCCCGTCATGCCATCAGAAACGGGTGGTGGAGTTCGGCGAATGGTTTCTCGATGATCTTGCCGTCACCGTACCACATCGTCACATTGTCTTCTCCATCCCCAAGCTGATCCGCCGCTGTTTCCTGTTTGATCGCACACTTCTTGCCGATCTAAGCCGCACCGCCTGGGAGACGCTGAGAGAGTACATGACAGGCACAGACAACTCCATGCCCGGCTGCGCCTGCTCCATCCAGACCTTCGGCGACTTCCTCGGTTTCAACCCTCACTGCCACATCATAATATCCGATGGCACCTTTGACGAGCATGGCATCTTCCACATCACTCCGTATTACGATTTCCACGCACTGGAACAGCTCTTCCGGCACAAGGTCTTGAAGATGCTGCTGGATAAGGGTGCCATCACCCAGTGGCACATTGATCTGCTCATGTCCTGGCATCACAGCGGCTTCAACGTACATATCTGCGAGCCGATAGCGGCTGATGACCGCGACGCCTTGGAGAAGCTGGCCCATTACATCATCCGCTGCCAGTTCTCGCAGGAGCGGATGACCTACATTGAACAGAGCGGCACGGTCATCTACCGCTCAAAAGACGGCCACACGACCAAAAGCTTCAGCGCCCTTGACTGGCTGGCTATGATCATCAGCCACATTCCGCGGCATGGCGAGCAGATGGTGCGCTACTACGGCTACTACAGCAACGCCGCCAGAGGCAAGCGCAGGAAGCTAGGGATGGACGACAACGACACACCGCAGATTGTCGAACAAGAGGCCGACACACCATATCGCAAAAAGTGCCGTGCCAACTGGGCCAGGCTGATCCAGAAGGTCTACGAGACCGATCCGTTGACCTGCCCGAACTGCAAAGGTGTCATGCGGATACTGGCGTTTATCGAAGAAGAGCCGGTGATCCGCAGGATTCTGGATCATCTGGGGTTGTGGGATGTCCCGAAGCGGCAACCGCAATGTGGCAGGGGGCCGCCGGTAATAGTGGAAGCTGAACCAGCGCTGGTGTACGCCGACAGCCAGATTATTGAGTATGAAGAGGCGTACTTCATCCCGGAATACCTGTGAAGCCGGATAATACGGGGCGTTGCAGCAGGAATGGTGTGTGTTGAAAATGGCGAAAATGTGGTTTTTTGCTGGTCAGGCGGCGGCAATTGCAAACAATGATGCAGATTGAACCGTCATCAGGCCAGAATCTCCCCGGATAGTTCCCGATTTCCCCCCAAAAGTCCCGATAATCCATTGACGTAATCCCATTTCCAGTGGTATACAGTCTGCATCGAAAAAGCAAATTCCTATTCCTCGGTGGTGGTAATAATCTTAAAAGATAGGATAGATTAACTTGCCAAATTGATTTTTAGCAAATAGTCTATTGTTTTTTTTCGTAAATACGATGCCAGTAAAAAATTGATGTCCATAAACTCTTCGGGGAGTTGACCGTTTTGTCGGCTTTCGTTAATTCGCTTTTCAAGATATTTGATTTCATCCGGAGTAAGATTTATCTCTTCTTTCTCAATAACAGAATTTATCATAAGTTCCCAGAGAATCCTTCTGGATGCCTCTTCCTTACATTCGGCCAGCAATTGGTCTGCGGTTATTTTTCTATGGATCAAATATTCCATAAGTTCCATATCATCAACTATTTTGAGTTCTTCAGTAAATTTCTTATATAAATCTTCAGCAGCTGAATCCAATTCTTCTTCATCAAATTCATACTTACATTGTTTAACTAAAGCTTGAAAAATCAAGAGAATATTTGCCTCCCGTTCCTTCCCCTCTTTTTCGTGAGTGATTTTTAGGGCAAGCATATTTTTTAAGTCTTCCAGGTTTTTTAGATCAGGTTCAACTTTCCTAATTAATTCTTCAGTCAATTCTGGTTTCTTCACCACAAAAACGCTCTTAATCTTAACGGTAAATGTAAACTCGCTTCCCCACCAACGCTGAAATTCTAAGGCATCGGGCTGAATAACAGTCTCAAAGGTCACTGTGTCGCCCATTTTCTTCCCTAGGAGATTTGCACTAACTTCTCGAAATACACCTTCACTGCCGACTATTAATTTTGTATCGATGTTTCTTATAACCGGTACTGTTGCATCCTTTTCATAACCGTCAATATCCACGATTACATAATCGTTTGTTTTAATAGGCTCATTTCTTTTTTCTTCTTCAATTTCATCAAAAGAGCCTATGATATAATCTAAGGCTTGCTGAATCTCCTCTTCTTGGACTGTTGTATCAAAACGCTTCACATTTAGACCCTTATATTGTCCAAGTTCGAACTGCTTCATTATCACGATTCCTCCCTCATTATGTCTACTTGATACGCTACTTTCTCAGGAAAATTTCAACGGTCAGCCCTGAGGATTCCCACTGACTGAAGCATTACAAAAAAATGAGCGATTGCGAAAATAAGGATCAGGAGTGTGAAGACAAGGTCTCTTGTTTTTCCTTTTTTTTGCGCTTCAATCGATCTAATCTCTGTTTTCATATTCTTACCTCCTTATTTCGCCAACGGTTAAGCAAATTGTAAATAAATCCTACCGGACAGAAGAATTTACAATAAAAACGGCTAATAAATAAGCTCATAAACAAGAAGATTGGTAACATCAACCACATTAACCATACCGATTTGAACAGGAAAAGCGCGCCAAAAGGCTGGTAATCCAATGTCCCATAGTCACCCAGTAATGTGCCCAGCAGAAGTGCAACCCATAAAATGGTCGGAGCCACCAGCCTGAGTATTTTAATAGTCTTCTGGGAAATATTCAGAGATTTGAACCCTGCAGCCTTGTTAAGAATCTCTTGTACTGCTCCAAAAGGACAAATCCAAGCGCAATACAGATTTTTTCCCAAAAGGATAATAAATCCGAGAGACCCGGCCATAAGCACATACCATTTCAGGTTAGTTATCCTGGGAATCTGCAACGTAATTGCTGAAAGAAGCAAGCTGCCTGTCACAAACTGATTAACGAGAAAACCAAGCACCACGACACTAACCAGCAGGAATGCCAGACGTATTTTTACGAGCTTCTTGATAAAGGCTGAGGCAAACGCAATTAAAAACATCGCAATCATGGCCATATCCTTCCAGCTAAGCTGGAATAAATCGTAAGGGTTGGCCCATTGGGTGTTAAAAAATTGCCCTGATAAATAAGAATTCCCTTTGTTCACAGCCTCAGCCACAGCATGTGACGACACTGTTGAACCTGTTACCGCGTCAATATAATTATTTGTTTTTATACTACCCAGATATCCCGAATATCCATATGCTCCTCCCAAATAAATAGGCTCCTTGATTGCAAGACCTTGAAAGCCGTCAAAATACTTTTGGTTTGTGAGCCTTTCAAAAAAAACCGGAGTCTCTCCCTGTTTCGTAATAATAACTTTCTCTATAAGGCCCTTTTCGTTGACGATAGTCATAGCCTCAACTTTGGATTGATATCCTATAGCCGAATCACATACTGCATAGAAACGTCCCTGTGCCGTATCGATTTTATAGGCATGCTGATTCCCCATCATTTTTTCTATGGATATAACGCCGAGAACATTTTTTTGGATGATTCCCTTGTAATCAACCGATTGAGGAGCCCAGAACACACCATATAAAATAGCTATTATGGCAGTGAGAAGTAAAGAAAATTGATAATAGTATTCCCATCCTCTTCTATTTTCCAACACTGCTTTATTTTTCTTTGTTTTCACAGCTTATGAACCTCTTAAAAAATTATGAAGATTATAGAGATGAGCCAGTAAGTATCTGAAGAGACACTTACTGGCCTCATTAACCCTATGGCTTGATACTCTAATTGCTAAGCAGAAATAGAATCCGAACTTTCTCTGATTTTTTTTGCCGGATGGTTAGCCAGCCTGTAAGTAATAATCGCAGGAATAAGTGCCGTGCCTCCGAAGAAGATAAATCCCATGCCAATAGCTTGGTATTCACGCTCCGAAAAGCTGGAATATCCCCAGGCCAAAGCAAATATAAAGAAAAAGTTGGCGAGGAACCCGCAGATTTGAAGAGGTATGGTATCTTTGCCCTTCCCTTTCAGATACCGCCAGATTCCGTATTGGATAAGCAATGCAATCATACCCAGTGCCATCCAAATCAGCACATCATATATATTCATAATACCTTTCACTCCTTATAATAATTTTCTTTTCTTTGTTTTCACAGCTTATGAACCTCTTAAAAAATTATGAAGATTATAGAGATGAGCCAGTAAGTATCTGAAGAGACACTTACTGGCCTCATTAACCCTATGGCTTGATACTCTAATTGCTAAGCAGAAATAGAATCCGAACTTTCTCTGATTTTTTTTGCCGGATGGTTAGCCAGCCTGTAAGTAATAATCGCAGGAATAAGTGCCGTGCCTCCGAAGAAGATAAATCCCATGCCAATAGCTTGGTATTCACGCTCCGAAAAGCTGGAATATCCCCAGGCCAAAGCAAATATAAAGAAAAAGTTGGCGAGGAACCCGCAGATTTGAAGAGGTATGGTATCTTTGCCCTTCCCTTTCAGATACCGCCAGATTCCGTATTGGATAAGCAATGCAATCATACCCAGTGCCATCCAAATCAGCACATCATATATATTCATAATACCTTTCACTCCTTATAATAATTTTCTCCTTATGATTAATATATTTGACATTGAAATCACTATTGTTTTATAGACTCAGGATTATTCCAGAAGTCTTTGACCATGTTCTGAACATAACCCGATGCAAGTCTTTCATCAGGGTTTACAGGCCCGCCATAGCCGAACCATTCATCAAACTTGCGGGCTGCATCCTGAAGCAATGGTATTCGAGTGGCTATTCTGGCCACATCGTGGTTCCAGCTCTCGATTTTGTTATACGAACATACAGCTACACAATTTTCGCAGAGACCACCGTTATAGGCCCAGTAAGAGCCGCAACGCTTGGAATCAACATGCCATTTTTCAGTATATGGATTTTCGGATTCCTCACAATCCTCTGGCTGCAGAACCTTAGGGTCTGTCTCATGGGAGATGGCCTGGGCGGGGCAGGCATCCGCACATTTTTTGCACAGGCGGCAGAACTCGCGTACCCCGAATTTTCTCGGCTTGTCCGGAGCAAGTTCCAGGTCGGTGTAGACTTTGGCGATGCGATTTCTCGGACCGAATTTCTGGGTAATTAAAAGTCCGTTTCTGCCTGCTTCTCCAAGCCCGGCCTGAACGGCCATAGGAACATTCAATCCGGTATCGTTTCCTGACGGCGCTGCATAATAGCCAAGCTTCCTCAGAAAAACCGCGATTTTGTAAGATACTCCTCCCAGACTGGAGTAAACTTTCCCCGTCGCGGCATTGGCAATGACTGACGGTGAGGTGCGCAAAGCTTCGTAATCCTCTTCAAGAACGAAGACAATCACACTTTTTGGTTTGAAACCTGCATACTTCTCCCAATCAGGTTCAAGTTTTGCATGTCCGAAAACTTCTACTCCCCCGCCTGACAGCGCCTTTGGCAAATCCCATGGCCATAATTTGGTTCTGCCGTTGGGCATTTTACAAGGTTTTGGAATCTTCCTGCACCAGGTAGAATAGGTCCAACGCTCGTCATAGGGTGCGATGCCGACCAGATCGGCTCCCAGGAAACAGGCTGCCTTTTTAACCATTTTACTGGCTTCTTCCTTTGATTTGAATTTCCACTGTTGGCCTTGTTGTCGCACACTTTCAACATCGATATTGTCCCAGTTGTACAAACCGGGTACCACGACAGGCTCATTAGCTATTTCATTGGTCATAGGATTTATGGGATAACGCGTGATTACAGTTCCCGGACCACCATCTGTTGCGTTAAATCCGTGAAAATCAAATTCTACAGCCCAGACTCCGGCTTGCAAGGCGTAATCCAACAAGGTATTGCCTGTTTCTTTACTGCGCAGGTTGCGCAGGTGTGGCATGACACCCGTATGCGCACCTAACCAAAGAACGCCTGTTTCTGTATGTGTCGCCGGACGCCCTTTGATCCCAAGTCTTTCCGCATTAAGCGTGGGCAGGTCTTTCCCCGTATCTTTCTTGCCTGTGATTTTGGAAACATCGTCGTTATGAAACTTAATAGGAGTCTTGTTTTCTTCCGGATCGAAAATCTTTTCAAAGAAGTTCTTCATACAATTGTAACGCTGGTACTTTGCATCCACCTTGTATGGAAATTCTGAGGTTTCCGTGATCGGAGCCACGATGTCCGCAGCATCAGCCACCAAGGGACTAACGACCCCCTTCACCACAGATGCCGAGGCTACAGCAGCTGCAGCTGCTCCAAGCATCGAGGCTTTTAAAAAATTCCTCCTGTTGATTTCTCCCATTCGAATCTTCCTCCTTAATAATAATTGCACGTGCCTTATAATTATTATAAAACTACTCTATTGATAGTGTCAAGAAATGTTCGCAAAAACCATCAGAACCCCTTAAGGCTAAATGTTTTATGTAAAAGCGTAAGTTGGGAAGAGTGTCAAGGGTGATGCGAGGGATACCGGAGGCCGTCAGGCCGAGGATATGCTCGGCATCATCCCATTGACACGTGCACCCTACCAAAACGCTTGAAGACGGCAAAGTCTCTTTCACCCCAAAGAGTAACCCTAAATCAAAGAGAGTTTGCTTGGCTAGCGCCGAGCGTCATGCTTTTCTGAATTAATGATTAAGGCTTACGCAGCTTTTGAACGTTCCTGCTCAATCGAAGTGATGATTTTTGGATTGATATAGGATCGGCCACTGCACCAGTCTTCGCTATACTCAATAAGGTAGCTGGTTACTAGCCGAATATAGGAATCCATACTTGGGAATATCCCAACCACCCGGGTTCTTCTACGTACTTCTCGGTTGAGTCTTTCCAGCAGGTTGGTTGACGCGATCTTTCTTGAATCAATCTCTGCAAAGCTGAAAAACTGTAGTGAGTCTTCCAACCCTTCTTCCAGAGTTTTAATGGCTTCAGGATATTTGGCCTCAAACTCATCCATCAGAGAATTAGCGTATTTCTTTGCACTGCTATTTAATCAAGTTCAACGGGGCTGAGGCACCACCGGCTTGACCGGTGTTGCCGATGGTTGGAACTCACTCTTTCTCCATGGCACACCTTACGCATAACACATCTCTGGCAGGTGTGTCATGCAAAACTCCGTTGCGCCATACAGCCCGCGCAATCCCCGGTTATCCGACTATTACCGCTGTGTTGAGGATTATTTCGAGGAGCTGGAGCGGGTACACGAGGAGCGGTATCAGTCCCGTTTCGGGTATCTGAGACCTGAAATCAGGTTAACGATCTTTCGTTACCTAGACTGCGGCTGTCTGCACAATGGTTTCGCCCGTGTGAAGTGCGATGACTGCGGTCACGAATATCTGGTCGCTTTTTCCTGCAAGCGCCGTCACTTCTGCCCGTCATGCCATCAGAAACGGGTGGTGGAGTTCGGCGAATGGTTTCTCGATGATCTTGCCGTCACCGTACCACATCGTCACATTGTCTTCTCCATCCCCAAGCTGATCCGCCGCTGTTTCCTGTTTGATCGCACACTTCTTGCCGATCTAAGCCGCACCGCCTGGGAGACGCTGAGAGAGTACATGACAGGCACAGACAACTCCATGCCCGGCTGCGCCTGCTCCATCCAGACCTTCGGCGACTTCCTCGGTTTCAACCCTCACTGCCACATCATAATATCCGATGGCACCTTTGACGAGCATGGCATCTTCCACATCACTCCGTATTACGATTTCCACGCACTGGAACAGCTCTTCCGGCACAAGGTCTTGAAGATGCTGCTGGATAAGGGTGCCATCACCCAGTGGCACATTGATCTGCTCATGTCCTGGCATCACAGCGGCTTCAACGTACATATCTGCGAGCCGATAGCGGCTGATGACCGCGACGCCTTGGAGAAGCTGGCCCATTACATCATCCGCTGCCAGTTCTCGCAGGAGCGGATGACCTACATTGAACAGAGCGGCACGGTCATCTACCGCTCAAAAGACGGCCACACGACCAAAAGCTTCAGCGCCCTTGACTGGCTGGCTATGATCATCAGCCACATTCCGCGGCATGGCGAGCAGATGGTGCGCTACTACGGCTACTACAGCAACGCCGCCAGAGGCAAGCGCAGGAAGCTAGGGATGGACGACAACGACACACCGCAGATTGTCGAACAAGAGGCCGACACACCATATCGCAAAAAGTGCCGTGCCAACTGGGCCAGGCTGATCCAGAAGGTCTACGAGACCGATCCGTTGACCTGCCCGAACTGCAAAGGTGTCATGCGGATACTGGCGTTTATCGAAGAAGAGCCGGTGATCCGCAGGATTCTGGATCATCTGGGGTTGTGGGATGTCCCGAAGCGGCAACCGCAATGTGGCAGGGGGCCGCCGGTAATAGTGGAAGCTGAACCAGCGCTGGTGTACGCCGACAGCCAGATTATTGAGTATGAAGAGGCGTACTTCATCCCGGAATACCTGTGAAGCCGGATAATACGGGGCGTTGCAGCAGGAATGGTGTGTGTTGAAAATGGCGAAAATGTGGTTTTTTGCTGGTCAGGCGGCGGCAATTGCAAACAATGATGCAGATTGAACCGTCATCAGGCCAGAATCTCCCCGGATAGTTCCCGATTTCCCCCCAAAAGTCCCGATAATCCATTGACGTAATCCCATTTCCAGTGGTATACAGTCTGCATCGAAAAAGCAAATTCCTATTGACAACCTCCAAGTTCTGGCTGGTGGTTCTCAATGAGCTGAAAAACCGATCGGAAAGGGCTCAAAGTTATCTATTGTAAAGGAGATTAATAGCTAAAAGCACAAAATAATTGACAGACCCCGAAATGACCTATAGTGGTGTTACAAATCTAATTGACTATTTCACTATTTGATCTACTCTTTCATGTCTGTTAACATACCATTGGCATGGAAATAAGTTAGTCCCCAATTCCCCATAGAGCTTATAACATCACAAAATTTCTCTCCAAGAGGTGTTAATGAATACTCAACTTTCGGAGGAATAATTTGATAGACTTCACGATGAACGATTCCGTCTAGCACAAGCTCCTTCAGTTGACTGTTTAATGTTGCTTGAGTGCAGGGGATGAGTCGATTTAACTGACTGAACCTTTTAGTTCCTTGTTGAAGATGCCAGAATATCAATAATTTCCACTTTCCCATAATAACTTTTTGTGCCATGCAATATGGACACAGTTGCATTTTTACATCATTACTGATTTTACATTCGGAACATTCTTCTAAGTATTTAGAATTCATAAGCACTCCTTAATGAAAAGATATATACTATCAATTATGATAGTATATATCTTTATTAATAGTATTTGCATAATTTGTAATGCATGCTATGATTATATCATGTTAAAGATAAATAACAAGTTTATCTATCAAGAAAAGGAGAATGATCATGGAAAATGTTAATGTAGTAGCAAAGTATTTGCAGGACAGCAAAGTGTGGTATCTGGCAACGAATGGTGAAGCCGGTCCTGATGTAAGACCAATGGGTATTGCTATACCTTACAATGGAAAACTGTACTTCATCCTCGCTAAGCCAATGAACCTTCACAAACAGCTCCAGATCGATGGCAAAGTAGCAATATCTGCTTATTATGATGAGAAAATATTAAGACTTTATGGAGCTGCAGTCCTTGATGATACTGATGAGACAAAGGATGCTTTCATCAGTATGAGTGAACAGATTGAACAGATGTTCCCGAAAGAAGTCATTGCACCTTACTATCTAAAAGATACTAAAGCAAGCATTGGTTCCATGGGCGGAGAATCAGAAAGCTACGAATTTTAAAAACAATCAACCGTTTTATGACTGTCAGGAGTCGAATCAAACTAGCAAGTGCGATTCGGCTACCTGACTTCATTGATTCTAATCCAACAATATAAGGAGAATAAATATTTTGCTTGGCTAGCGCCGAGCGTCATGCTTTTCTGAATTAATGATTAAGGCTTACGCAGCTTTTGAACGTTCCTGCTCAATCGAAGTGATGATTTTTGGATTGATATAGGATCGGCCACTGCACCAGTCTTCGCTATACTCAATAAGGTAGCTGGTTACTAGCCGAATATAGGAATCCATACTTGGGAATATCCCAACCACCCGGGTTCTTCTACGTACTTCTCGGTTGAGTCTTTCCAGCAGGTTGGTTGACGCGATCTTTCTTGAATCAATCTCTGCAAAGCTGAAAAACTGTAGTGAGTCTTCCAACCCTTCTTCCAGAGTTTTAATGGCTTCAGGATATTTGGCCTCAAACTCATCCATCAGAGAATTAGCGTATTTCTTTGCACTGCTATTTAATCAAGTTCAACGGGGCTGAGGCACCACCGGCTTGACCGGTGTTGCCGATGGTTGGAACTCACTCTTTCTCCATGGCACACCTTACGCATAACACATCTCTGGCAGGTGTGTCATGCAAAACTCCGTTGCGCCATACAGCCCGCGCAATCCCCGGTTATCCGACTATTACCGCTGTGTTGAGGATTATTTCGAGGAGCTGGAGCGGGTACACGAGGAGCGGTATCAGTCCCGTTTCGGGTATCTGAGACCTGAAATCAGGTTAACGATCTTTCGTTACCTAGACTGCGGCTGTCTGCACAATGGTTTCGCCCGTGTGAAGTGCGATGACTGCGGTCACGAATATCTGGTCGCTTTTTCCTGCAAGCGCCGTCACTTCTGCCCGTCATGCCATCAGAAACGGGTGGTGGAGTTCGGCGAATGGTTTCTCGATGATCTTGCCGTCACCGTACCACATCGTCACATTGTCTTCTCCATCCCCAAGCTGATCCGCCGCTGTTTCCTGTTTGATCGCACACTTCTTGCCGATCTAAGCCGCACCGCCTGGGAGACGCTGAGAGAGTACATGACAGGCACAGACAACTCCATGCCCGGCTGCGCCTGCTCCATCCAGACCTTCGGCGACTTCCTCGGTTTCAACCCTCACTGCCACATCATAATATCCGATGGCACCTTTGACGAGCATGGCATCTTCCACATCACTCCGTATTACGATTTCCACGCACTGGAACAGCTCTTCCGGCACAAGGTCTTGAAGATGCTGCTGGATAAGGGTGCCATCACCCAGTGGCACATTGATCTGCTCATGTCCTGGCATCACAGCGGCTTCAACGTACATATCTGCGAGCCGATAGCGGCTGATGACCGCGACGCCTTGGAGAAGCTGGCCCATTACATCATCCGCTGCCAGTTCTCGCAGGAGCGGATGACCTACATTGAACAGAGCGGCACGGTCATCTACCGCTCAAAAGACGGCCACACGACCAAAAGCTTCAGCGCCCTTGACTGGCTGGCTATGATCATCAGCCACATTCCGCGGCATGGCGAGCAGATGGTGCGCTACTACGGCTACTACAGCAACGCCGCCAGAGGCAAGCGCAGGAAGCTAGGGATGGACGACAACGACACACCGCAGATTGTCGAACAAGAGGCCGACACACCATATCGCAAAAAGTGCCGTGCCAACTGGGCCAGGCTGATCCAGAAGGTCTACGAGACCGATCCGTTGACCTGCCCGAACTGCAAAGGTGTCATGCGGATACTGGCGTTTATCGAAGAAGAGCCGGTGATCCGCAGGATTCTGGATCATCTGGGGTTGTGGGATGTCCCGAAGCGGCAACCGCAATGTGGCAGGGGGCCGCCGGTAATAGTGGAAGCTGAACCAGCGCTGGTGTACGCCGACAGCCAGATTATTGAGTATGAAGAGGCGTACTTCATCCCGGAATACCTGTGAAGCCGGATAATACGGGGCGTTGCAGCAGGAATGGTGTGTGTTGAAAATGGCGAAAATGTGGTTTTTTGCTGGTCAGGCGGCGGCAATTGCAAACAATGATGCAGATTGAACCGTCATCAGGCCAGAATCTCCCCGGATAGTTCCCGATTTCCCCCCAAAAGTCCCGATAATCCATTGACGTAATCCCATTTCCAGTGGTATACAGTCTGCATCGAAAAAGCAAATTCCTATTGACCAGGAACCCTGACTGCCAGCGGCGGCGGTAAGCAAAGAACTTTCAACTTCGAGATCTCGCCTTTCGACAAGGCTCTGGTCCTTGCTGGAGGCTGGGTTGATTACGCCGATCAGAAATACTGATCTCACAACGGTTCTGAATAAGAAAAGCCCCGTTTCGGGGGCTTTTCTTATTCAGAACCGTTTACTCAATCCCAGATGAAAAGTAACATCCGGTGCGGTGGCAACCGCCACATCCTCCGCAACACCAATGTCCACCAGATACTCTCCTGGAAGCCTGAGATCTCCACCGAAAATCAGCATCATCGAATTTTTCCCAAGCTCATCCAGCGAACTGTCCCGATACATGGGAGTGTTCGCGTTCAACTGCACCTTAAATGATATCCATGATGCCGGCCCCCAGCCCAAACCGAATGTGCCAAACCCCGCGAGCGTTCTATGCTGATCCCTCAGCACATCACCTTTTGACATGACCAGAGCACCGGCGGAACCGTACACCCCCAGAGAGCCCCACTCGCTGTAGTTGGTTGAACTTCCGCACAGTTGCAGCATGGCGTCAGTCCCCCCGCTGCCGCCGAGGTATGAGCTGTCTCCGGTGGGAAGCTTGATAGCTCCCTTAAGCGCCAGGCTGTCATGACGATCTTCATCGAGAACATCATACAGTCTGGCGCCGCCTGTCAGGCTGATATCACCGATCCCTGACCCTGAATGGTCTACCTGCAGCTTCTGGACGCCATCCTTGCGGTAGCTGTAATTCATAAGGTTTTTGGGAGCGCTGTCACGTCCCCCCTTCGGTAGCCCGAAGGTGTTGTGCCAGTCGATGACAAAACTGTCGAGGAAACCTCCTCCCTGGAAAATGTAGGGAATTTCGACCCCGACCTCCCATCCGGGAATTATGCCGTAACGAGCCGCAAGGGCCAGTCGGTAGCTCTCACCATCGAGCGTTATCTGTTCACGCTGGTTGCTATTGACTGTGTAGTTGCTGGCAAGATCCTGGTTCAGGGCGATGTGGAACTTTCCGGCCGGGGTGATGTCGGCGCCAGTATCATGAGGAAGCCCGTAGATCATGACCAGCGGACTCTGATTGAAGGTACTGAAGGGGGTGATCTCCATATCCCCGGCCGCGGCGACCCCTGCGGAACAGAACAGGATTAAAATCGAAAGTACACACTTTCCCATAAGCATCAGATCTCCATAACGTTCTCTGCATGAATCCGCACATCAGCGGTCTTGCTGCTGCCCGGTTGTATTCCGATATTAAAAAGCGACCGGTTGAGTCACGCGTCGCCGCACTTGATTTTTTTTCACGTCAATGCGATAGTGCCCAAAGTCTGTACACACTTGCTGCAGAGGAGGCACAATGTTTGGTTTTGGCATGCCGGAATTAATAATCATACTTGTCATCGTCCTGGTTGTTTTCGGGGCTGGGAAGCTCCCCGAAATCGGCGGAGCACTTGGCAAAAGTATCCGCAACTTTAAAAAAGCGTCGGATGGCAAGGATGAGATCGAAATTAAACCCAAGAACGATGACAACGACAAGAAAGCCTGATCAGTCCACATTTTAATTGCAGAAAAACGGGGGTGAGGCATATACATCACTCCCATTTTCCTTCATCCGGTCACAAATCCTCAGGAACTCAGGTACTCCCCTATTTTCTCCGCCAGTGTGCTGTAAATACGGCGGCACTCATTCTCGTTCTTCTCCAGCAGCGTCACCCGGAAACCCTGCAACGGTGTCGAAAAGGAAGACAGTGGCACTACACAGATGCCGGTAGTTGCCAGGATCTGGTATACAAAGCGTTTATCAGGGGATACTCCCGGCTGGTTGATCAGCCCCTCAACAAGTTCCCGGACCTCCTGATTTGCAATCGGAATTGACTGCCTGCTGTTCAATAGGCCATCCTTGAATGCCACGGCCATGTAAAAGGCCCCATTGGTGCGATTCACTTGCAGCGCGGGCACCTGGCTGAGACAGTCGTAGGTAATACGGCTCATCCGTTCGTAACTGGCGATACGCTGGGCAAGATAAGCGGCATATTCCGGATGGCTGACTATTTCGGGGATGACCGTCTGCGGCAGAGTCGTAGAACAGACCTCGTTCATCTTCCCGGTGAGTATCAGGTTGATATATTTTTTGAAGCGCTCGTCTTTATCGCCGTTATATACTTCAATCCAGCCGCAGCGTGACCCGGGCCACGGGAACTCCTTGGAGATACCTTTCAATGAGATGGCAGGAACATCGCCGATCACATCACTGATCGGCACCGTGCTTTTGCCGTTATAGACGATATTGATGTAAACCTCATCAGCAATGATGAAGAGATCGTTTTCACGGGCTACCGCAACGATTTCTGAAAATCTCACAGCCAAACCATTCTTCCCAGCATTTGTTATCGTTTTTCATTTCCGTTAGTTTTGAATGCTCAACATATTTGATTCGCAAGCTTTGATCTCCTTATGCATAACGGGGCTGAGGCACCACCGGCTTGACCGGTGTTGCCGATGGTTGGAACTCACTCTTTCTCCATGGCACACCTTACGCATAACACATCTCTGGCAGGTGTGTCATGCAAAACTCCGTTGCGCCATACAGCCCGCGCAATCCCCGGTTATCCGACTATTACCGCTGTGTTGAGGATTATTTCGAGGAGCTGGAGCGGGTACACGAGGAGCGGTATCAGTCCCGTTTCGGGTATCTGAGACCTGAAATCAGGTTAACGATCTTTCGTTACCTAGACTGCGGCTGTCTGCACAATGGTTTCGCCCGTGTGAAGTGCGATGACTGCGGTCACGAATATCTGGTCGCTTTTTCCTGCAAGCGCCGTCACTTCTGCCCGTCATGCCATCAGAAACGGGTGGTGGAGTTCGGCGAATGGTTTCTCGATGATCTTGCCGTCACCGTACCACATCGTCACATTGTCTTCTCCATCCCCAAGCTGATCCGCCGCTGTTTCCTGTTTGATCGCACACTTCTTGCCGATCTAAGCCGCACCGCCTGGGAGACGCTGAGAGAGTACATGACAGGCACAGACAACTCCATGCCCGGCTGCGCCTGCTCCATCCAGACCTTCGGCGACTTCCTCGGTTTCAACCCTCACTGCCACATCATAATATCCGATGGCACCTTTGACGAGCATGGCATCTTCCACATCACTCCGTATTACGATTTCCACGCACTGGAACAGCTCTTCCGGCACAAGGTCTTGAAGATGCTGCTGGATAAGGGTGCCATCACCCAGTGGCACATTGATCTGCTCATGTCCTGGCATCACAGCGGCTTCAACGTACATATCTGCGAGCCGATAGCGGCTGATGACCGCGACGCCTTGGAGAAGCTGGCCCATTACATCATCCGCTGCCAGTTCTCGCAGGAGCGGATGACCTACATTGAACAGAGCGGCACGGTCATCTACCGCTCAAAAGACGGCCACACGACCAAAAGCTTCAGCGCCCTTGACTGGCTGGCTATGATCATCAGCCACATTCCGCGGCATGGCGAGCAGATGGTGCGCTACTACGGCTACTACAGCAACGCCGCCAGAGGCAAGCGCAGGAAGCTAGGGATGGACGACAACGACACACCGCAGATTGTCGAACAAGAGGCCGACACACCATATCGCAAAAAGTGCCGTGCCAACTGGGCCAGGCTGATCCAGAAGGTCTACGAGACCGATCCGTTGACCTGCCCGAACTGCAAAGGTGTCATGCGGATACTGGCGTTTATCGAAGAAGAGCCGGTGATCCGCAGGATTCTGGATCATCTGGGGTTGTGGGATGTCCCGAAGCGGCAACCGCAATGTGGCAGGGGGCCGCCGGTAATAGTGGAAGCTGAACCAGCGCTGGTGTACGCCGACAGCCAGATTATTGAGTATGAAGAGGCGTACTTCATCCCGGAATACCTGTGAAGCCGGATAATACGGGGCGTTGCAGCAGGAATGGTGTGTGTTGAAAATGGCGAAAATGTGGTTTTTTGCTGGTCAGGCGGCGGCAATTGCAAACAATGATGCAGATTGAACCGTCATCAGGCCAGAATCTCCCCGGATAGTTCCCGATTTCCCCCCAAAAGTCCCGATAATCCATTGACGTAATCCCATTTCCAGTGGTATACAGTCTGCATCGAAAAAGCAAATTCCTATTCCTTGCATCGAAAAAGCAAATTCCTATTCCTAATTCCTATTCCTTGAAACCGGCTGGAGTGATCTGCGAGATCATGAACGAGGACGGCAGCATGGCCCGCATGCCGCAGTTGAAAGAATTTGCCCTGCGGCACGGCATCCGAATCTGCTCGGTGGCTGATCTGGTGGCCCATCGCCTGCATCACGAATCACTGGTGCGGCCGGTGGCTGAGGCAAAACTGCCCACCTTTGCCGGGCAGTTCCGCGTGATCGCCTTTGAGAATGATATTGACGGCTTGGAACATCTCGCCCTGGTCAAGGGCGAGATCGACCCGGATAAGCCAGTACTGGTCAGGGTGCATTCGGAGTGCCTGACCAGTGACGTGTTCGGTAGCATCCGCTGTGACTGCGGTGGGCAGCTGAGCCGGGCCATGGACCAGATCGAGCAGGAGGGTTCAGGAATCCTGTTGTATATGCGGCAGGAAGGCAGGGGGATCGGCCTGATCAACAAGCTTAAAGCCTATGAACTGCAGGATCAAGGCTGCGATACCGTTGAGGCCAACGAGGCACTGGGATTCAAGGCTGATCAGCGTGATTACGGCATTGGCGCCCAGATGCTGAGGGCGTTGGGAGCCAGAAAGATCCGCCTGATGACCAACAACCCCAAGAAGATGATCGGGCTGGAAGGGTATGGCCTGAATATTGTTGAACGGATACCGATCGAGATGAAGGCGTTGAGTACCAATATCCGCTACCTGCAGACGAAACGGGAAAAGCTCGGGCACCTGCTGGCTGCCTGCTGAAGAGATGGGGGAAGTCATGGCCGTCCGCAACCAGCAGTTGTTCCAAGGGTTGTTTCTGATCAACTTTCTGATCTCGCTGGGGTTCGGTGTCAGCGACGCCTTTTTCCCGCTCTATTGCCAGAGCATCGGGGCCCGGGGCCTGCTGCTGGGTGTAGCGGTTGGCGGGTATGCGCTGTCCAAGATCATCTTCAGCCCGATCATGGGGTCGCTGGCAGACCGTTTTGGACGACGACAGCTGGTTATTACCAGTCTGCTGGTGTACCTGCTGGTTTCATACAGTTACCTGGTGACCGACAACCTGGTTGTGGTGGTCTGCCTGCGCCTGTTGCAGGGTGCCGGTTGCGCCATGTTCCGCCCGGTGGTGCAGACCCTGATTGCTGATCATACCAGCAGCCAACAATGGGGCAAGGCCATGGGCAGTTTTGACATCTCTTTCTACGCCGCACTCAGCTGCGGCCCGATCATCGGCGGCATCATCATGGATCAGGCAGGCTTTCAGGGGCTGTTCAGCGCCCTGATCATCTGCAGCATGGCCGCGCTGGGACTGGCCCTTGCCATAATCCCGCGACAGTTGAGACCATCTCAGACATCTGCAGAGATTCCTGTACAGCCTGGAATCAGCGCCCTGTACCGCCAGAGCGGCACGCTGCAGGGGCTACTGCTGTTCATCTTCGGCAGGGCCTGCGGTATCACGGCCTGCGGGACATTTCTGCCGATCCTGCTTTCATCAAAATTGGGGATGAGCGGGGTACAGGTGGGGATCATCATGGCCTCAGCCACCCTGATCATGACGTTGCTGCTGCGCCCGGCAGGCCGGATTGCCGACCGGGTTCCCCGCAGACTGCTGGTGATCTGCGGCGGTACGGTGGTACCCTTACTCTATATGCTGCTGCCCGTTGCAGCCGACTTCATGCAGATGCTCGGCGTAACGCTGGGGATCGGCGCCTTCAGCGCCCTTTCACAGCCAGCCACCAGCGCCCTGCTGGCTGAAGAGGGACAGCGGCTGGGGATGGGGACCTCGATCGGCACCTTTCATGCCTTTTTAAACCTGGGATTTGTAGCGGGTCCGCTGGTGGGGTCACTATTACAGAGTTCAGCAGGGCTGCAGGGGGTGTTTATCGCCATCGGCCTGATCGGACTCTGCACTGTTGCCGGGTTTATCCTGAATAAGCCGATGCGAAAACTGGCTGTTGCGCGAGTTTAACGCCTGAATTCGCACGGTTCCAGACCGTACAGCCAATCACCGGTAACTGACCGTCCCCTACAATTGCTCCACAATCAGCTGCCGCGCCAACTCTAACTCCTCATCCTTTGACGCGATCAAACCATCTAGCCGCGCTGCCAGCAATCGCTCTTTCATGGTGCGGATGGCTGGCCCCCGTGGCACTCCCAAGGCTTGCAATTCTGTACCGCTTACCAGCGACTTTACTTCAGCAAGTCTGGTCAGGTAGTGGGACACCAACCGCCGCAACTCGTCCTGACCACTGCGGGCCAGACCGTACAGCAGCAGCTCGAGCGGCATGCCATGCAGTAGGGTATAAAGCTGGCTATTGGAGATTTCCTGCCCACGCCCCACAGCCTGCCGTAAGTGCTGCAACCGTTTCAAGGCCTTGTGCCGATGACCGAAGATCCGCTCCATCAAGCGTTCCGGCATCATCAACCGCTGGCAGACCTCCAGATACTGAGGAGAATCAAGGCGATCCATCAGTGCCAGAAACCAGACGGTCCACGGTTCAAGCGGCGTATCCAGATAAAGCAGCTGGTACCAGGCCAGTACCCGTTCCAGCTCTGCAAACAGTTGCTCACTGTCTGGTCCAAACCGCAGCCCGCTATGGATGCAGGGCAGCAACCCCAGCTGGGCCATCCGCTTGACCGCCAGGGTCGGTTCCTGCTCTTTCAGGATCTGGATCAATTCCCCCATCAAGCGCTTGCCACCAACCCGCTCAACCAGTCCGGCCCGCACTGCAGAACGCAGCAGACCTTCGGTGTGGGGATCAAGCTGAAAGCCCAGTCGCTGCTCAAAGCGGATCGCCCGGAAGGCACGGGTCGGGTCTTCCACAAAGGAGAGGTTATGCAGCACCCGCACTGTCTTTTCCTGCAGATCTTTTTGGCCACCGAAAAAATCAAGCAGGATACCGAAACGATCCTGATTCAGACAGAGCGCCAGGGTGTTGATGGTAAAATCACGGCGATAGAGATCGTGACGCAGTGAGGCCCGCTCCACCGTAGGCAGTACGCCGGGTGAATCATAGTATTCCAGCCGGGTGCTGGCCACATCCAGCTTGCGGCCATCGGGAAAGACCACCACTGCGGTGCCAAAGGCCTGGTGGGGTCGCACCCTGCAACGGTGCTGCTCGCCAAAGGTCTCGGCAAAAAAGATCCCATCCCCCTCTATCGTAATATCAAGATCAAGGTTGGGCAGATCCAGCAGCAGATCCCGCACAAAGCCGCCCACCGCATGCACCGCCACCCCTTGTTCATCACCACTGTTACCCAGCAGTTCCAGCAGTTGGACCGAATCAGCGGGAAGACGTCTTCTGAGCAGGGTGGCCAAATCCCGCTGCTTTGGTTCAGGAGAAAGTCGCTCCAGATCGTAGAGGGTCTCGCCATCCCTGCTGCTACCGTGCAGATGACGCAACAGATCAGTGCGAGTCACCACTCCCACCAGCTGGTCACCGTCAAAGACCGGCACAAAACGGCGGTCACCACCCACCATATGGTCCATGACCGTTGTCAGCGGTGTATCAGGGGTGGCATGCATCACTGCGGTGTGCATCACCTCGGTTACCGGACGATCACCCAGGCCATGGTAGACGGTCTTTTCCGCCACCTTGCGGGTGATGATCCCCAGCAGTTGTTCACCCTGCAGCACCGGCATGGCGCTGTAGTTGTAGCGCACCAGCAGATCCCGGGCCCCCAGTACTGTGGTTTCTGCGGGCAAACTACGTACCGGTGATGACATAATCTGTCCCACCGTCTTGCGGGGATGCACAATCAGCAGTAGATTACGTTCAAGACGCTCCAGCACAGCAGACAACGGCTCGCCCTTAACCGTTGCCGAGGCAGCAGAGGCATGGCCACCGCCGCCAAAGAGACGCAGCAGCTCCCCCACATCCACCTCAGGCACGCGGCTACGGGCCACCAGATAGATCCGGTCTGCCATGGCCACGGCCAGCACCAGCAGATCCAGGTTTTCCATATCCCGCATCATATGGGCCAGACCGGCAATATCCCCCACGTACCAGGGGCGACTGGCATGGGCCACAGAGATCCGCACTCCGCTGACCTCACTGGTCTTCAGGGTTGAAAGCAGATCATGCAGCAGCTCTACCTGCGGTGTAGTCAATTCCGGCGACAGGATCTCATCAGCCAGATGCAGCCGTGCGCCCCGCTCCAGCAGCCAGGCAGCAGCCCGATAGTCCTCTGGCGTGGTCGTGGGGAACAGCAACCGTCCGGTGTCTTCATGGATGCCCAGCAGCAACAGGGTTGCCTCTGCAGGGGTTGGCTCTATTCCCCGCTCACGCAGCAGCTCAGTCATAATGGTGCTGGTGGCACCAACAGGTCGGACAATGCCGTCTGAAGCCGTAATACTGTCAACAGTGGCTGGATGGTGATCATAGAGGTGGACTGTCAGGCCGGGACGTTCCAGCAGTTCTGCAAAACGACCAATACGAGAGGGCTGTTGGCAGTCAACAATAATCAGACGGGTGATGCTGGAGAGATCAATATCTTTGGAACGAACAAGCAGCGGAAGCAGATCAGGATGACGGGCAGAAAAATCGCGCAGATTTTTTTCCTGGGAACCGGGAAAGGAAAGCAGGGCTCCAGGATACAGCCGCCCGGCAGCTGCCAGGGAGCCCAGACAGTCAAAATCAGCATTCAGATGTGAGATGACCAGATCCATGGGCTTCACCGCTTTTCTGTACTAAAAACATAAATCAGCGCCAAGAAAGTTACCATTAAGCAAGACAGAGAAGCTGTAGAACTTATTCCCCAATCAGTATCAGCTCGTACCCGGTGCTGCGACCTGCCGCCTCTGATCTGCGGAGTAATCCATGTTCCAGCAGCTGGGTAATATCACGCAGGGCAGTATCTTGAGAGCAGTTGGCCAGTTTGGCCCATTTAGAACTGGTCAGCTTGCCTTCAAAACCATCCAGCAGGCGATTCAGCAGCATGATCTGACGCTGGTTGAGACTACGCGTTTTGCACTGTTCCCAAAACCGGGCTCTAATCAATACCTGAGCCAGAGTTATTTCAGCCTGTTGTAGCGCCTGGCCCAGGGTTTTCAAAAACCAGTCAAGCCAGCGAGTGATATTCAAACCACCCTTCTGGGTCTGTTCAAGCATCCGGTAGTAGCCGCTACGGTTATAACGAATCCGAGCTGACAGGCTGTAAAAACGACGATTGGTTCCTTCGGAACGGGCCAGCGCCATGTCGCCAATGGCCCGTGCAATTCTGCCGTTGCCGTCTTCAAAAGGGTGTAGCGTGACAAACCAGAGGTGAGCTAACCCGGCTTTTAGCACCGGGTCAATCCCTGAGTCTTCTGAATTAAACCAGACAAGAAAGCGATCCATTTCAGCGTCAAGGCAGGCGGCAGGCGGGGCTTGATAATGTACTTTTTCATGGCCAAAGGCACCTGAAACAACCTGCATCGGACCTGCTGCGTCATCCCGCCATTGCGCTACACGCAGTACAGTCAGACCGCTGCGTCCAGCAGGGAAAAGGGCGCCGTGCCAGGCAAACAGGCGTTCTTTGGTAAGCGGTTGTGCATACTGACGGGTGGCATCAAGCATCATCTCAACCACGCCATCAATGTGACGATCAACCGGTGCCAGCGCCCCGATTTCAACCCCCAGACGGCGTGCTAACGAGGAGCGCACCTGTTCTGCATTGAGTTGCTCCCCCTCTATTTCACTACTTTTTATGACATCCTGGGTCAGTGTGGAAAGTTCTGCCTGATCTTGCAGAGGAAAGCCCAGTGCTTCCATCCTGCCGATCAGACGTCCCTGAACATGCCGCGTGTCGGCCAATGCTCCGGCAAGACGAAGCATATCAAACTGCCAATCAGGCCACTGTGGTAACTCCCAGATATACATACACAGAATCTTTCACCGCAATTTTTGCGGCGATACTAACCTCTATTCACCGCAGGAGCAAGGGTTTTCAAGACCGGGCACCCCGAAACCAGATCTCTACATCTTCGCCAGTTTACTCTCCCAGCGCCAGGCATCTTCGACAATAGTCTGCAGTGAATCAAAGCGTGGCCGCCAGTCAGTCAGCTGCTTGATTTTTTCCGCCTGGGCAATCAAACAGGCTGGATCGCCGGGGCGACGCCCCTCTTCAACCACCTTGAAGTCAACACCACTGACCTGTTTAACCATGGCCAGCACCTCCCGCACGCTACCGCCTTTGCCATAGCCCACATTGATGGCAGTGGACTCACCACCCTTGTCCAGGTAGCCAAGGGCTGCCAGGTGGGCTGCGGCCAGGTCTTCAATATGGATATAGTCGCGGATACCGGTACCGTCCGGCGTGGGGTAGTCCGTACCGTAGATGGCGGCCTGCTGACGCTGGCCAAGGGCGGTCTGGCAGGCGATCTTTATCAGGTGGGTAGCTTCAGGCGTACGCTGACCAATCCTAGCCTGGGGATCAGCCCCGGCAACGTTAAAGTAGCGCAGGGCCACATATTTAAGGCCGTGGGCTGCAGCGGTATCTCGCAGCATCCACTCGCTCATCAACTTGGAGGTGCCATAGGGGTTGATCGGTGCCAGCAGGGTCTCTTCCGAGGCACTGCCCCCTTCAGGAAAACCGTAGACCGCAGCGGTACTGGAGAAGATAAAGCGCTCAACGCCGTGTCGCACACAGGTCTCCAGCAGCCCGAGGGTATTACGGGTATTGTTGCCGTAATATGTAAGCGGCAGAGAGACCGATTCCGGCGCCACAATGGCGGCGGCAAAATGCAGCACAGTCTTAAAGCAGTGCTTTTGAAAAGTCGCTTCCAGAGTTGCATGATCGGCCAGTTCAGCCTGAATCAGCTCTTCACCATGCAGCAGGGCATCCCTGAATCCGGTGGATAGGTTGTCATAAACCACCACCTGGTGGCCTGCCTCGGAAAGCTGTCGCACGACATGGCTACCAATATAGCCACATCCACCGGTTACCAGAATTTTGTCTGACATACGTTGTCCTATAGATAGCGTTGAATTGCCTGCATTGATCGTTCTAAACGTTCACGACTGTGGGCCTCAAGGGTCCAGACCGCCTGGGGAGCATACTGTTTCAACAGGTCGGTTACCTTCTGGAAGTCAATTTCCCCTTCCCCAACCGGCAGGTGTTCATCAGCCACGCCATGATTATCATGCAGATGGCTTTCAATAATAAAGCTGCCCAGGGAAGTGAACCACTCTTCCAGCGACACGGTACAGAACATATTAAAATGGCCGCTGTCAAAACAATGCCCAAAGAGGGTCCTATCAAGCTGGTTCAGAACCTGCACCAGGGTTGAGGGTTCTTCTTCAAAGATATTTTCCAGGGCCACCTTGCAACCGGCCTGCCGGATGCGGGGCAGTTGCTGTTGCCAGAAGGAGACCGTATTGGCAACCCAGGTAGCAACTGCAGAACCATAGGACAGCCGACTATAACCGGGATGAAACACCACCACCCGGGCCTTGAGTATTTCCGCACAATTCAGAGTCTGTTCAACCCGTTGGCGGGTGGTTTCACGCACTGCCCGATCAACCGAGCCGGGATTCAGATCCATAAAGGTGGCGTGGATGGTACAGGACAGGCCATGGCTGACCAGGTCACTGGCCAGGGTCTGCAGATCCGCTGCATTCAACGTATCCAGGGAATCTGCCGGCAGGTACAGCTCCGGGTTGATCCGTTCATCCAGCAGGTATGAACGGTGTTCTTCAAGACGGGGCCAGGGTATATGGGCGCAAAGCAGGCTAGGCATGGGTAGCATCCCCCTGTTTACGACGGGCGCTATGGCCCGGCTCTATCCTGCGTTTAACCAGTTCCTCAAGTTTATCCACCGACTCAGGATCTCCCAGCACAATCAGAGTATCCCCTTCATCAATGGCAGCCTGAGGGTTGGGGTTAAAGACCATGTGGCCATGGGATTTCTTGATGCCGACAATAATGACACCGGTCTCTTTGCGAAAGCCGGTGCTTACCAGGGTGTGGCCGGCAAACTCGGAATCATGGGGGATGCTGATCTCTTCCATCTGCAGATCGAGGTGTTCACTGGCGGTGGCAATCTCGATAAAATCAACCACGTTGGGACGCAGGATTGACTGGGCCATCCGCATACCGCCAATGGCATAGGGAGAAACCACCTTGTTGGCCCCGGCGCGCTTCAGTTTCAGCTCTGTCCCTTCTTCACCGGATCGGGCCAAAATATGCAGATCCGGGTTCAACCCCCGGGCGGTCAAGGTAATATAGACGTTCTCAGAATCCGAGGTGACCACCGAGACCAGACCTGTGGCCCGCTGAATACCGGCCCGGATCAGGGTTTCATCAAGGGTGGCATCCCCCCTCATCCAAAGGTACCGATTATCCTCAATCTGCTCCACCACATCGGTATTGCGCTCTACAATCACAAACGGGACGTCATTGGCAGCCAGCTCGCGACAGATCATGGAGCCGATCCGGCCAAAACCACAGATGATGTAATGGTCCTTGAGAGCATCTATCCTTTTTTCCACCTTTTTCCTCCCGATGATCCGCTGAATCTGCCCTTCAAACATCAGCTGGGCCACGCTACTGACCAGGTAGCCCAGGGTACTGACTCCAAACACGATCAGAACCATGGTAAAAAGTTTGCCCTGATCAGTCAGATCATGAACCTCTTTAAATCCAACAGTAGCCAGCGTAATTACGGTCATATAGAGAGCGTCCAAAAGACTCCAACCCTCAATAACCGTATATCCACTGGCCCCCATGGTCAGCAGCAGCAGCAGTATACCAATCGATATTTTAAGCCGTCGGACCGGATCCATGCACAAACCTCTACCTGATTCAGATGCTGCACCCTACTACCTGAACCAGTAAAATTCAAGCGACTTTGGTGCATTCAGCACCATAACAAACCAGCTTTACAGGCAGAACTCATGAAAATGAAATCGATTCAATTGACAAACAGTGCATACTGTATACAATAATACCACTATCTTTGGGAGCTGCCACCGGACACCATGAAACGATTAAAAGAAAAACACCTGACTCTGCGGGAAAAGATTCTTGAAACCATCCGAGATGCCATCATCTCCGGCACCATAAAATCAGGTAGCCGCGTATCAGAACCGGATCTTGCCGAGCGATTCGGCATCAGCCGGACCCCGATCCGGGAGGCATTCCGACAGCTTGAGTCAGAAGGCTATCTTACCGTGATCCCACGCAAGGGAGCGGTGGTCAGTGCCTTTACCCAGAAGGATGTAGAGGAATTTTACGCCATTAAAAGCATCCTGGAAGGGTATGCTGCCCGGCTGGCCTGCAGCAAGCTAAGCGCCAAGGAGATCGACCGGCTCCAGACCATCAATGAACGCCTTGCAGAGCTGTGCGAACATGCTGACATCAAACAGTTCTTCAAGGTCCACAACGATTTTCACGATCTTTTTATCAAGGCGGCTGACAACGACAAACTGCGGGAGATGATTAACCTGCTGGTGACCCGTTTCCAGCGGCTGCGTCTGATGTCGCTCTCGCAACCGGGACGGATGGCGGTTTCCGTACAGGAACACGCTAAAATCATCAGCGCCTTCCGTGAACGCAACTGTGAGGCTGCCGAACTGCTGGTACGTAAAAACGCCGAGTACGGCGGCAAGGTACTGTTGGACGAAACCGCCTGCCAGCCAGGCGAGGCAATGGATCTGTAGGGTACATACATGAGCGGATCATTACTGGATACCAGACGTAAGCTGCCCAAAATGGACAAGGTACTGTCCTGGCCTGAAATAGCGTCACTGAGATCGCTAACCAGTCATGTAGGCCTGAAAAATGCAGTCCGTAACGTGCTTGATCAGCTTCGCAGTTCACTTGCCGCCAACCCGGCAACCGATCTCACCCCCAACTCCATCAGCCATCTGGTACGCAACCAGATTCGCATAGCGGAGACCCCCAGCTTACGTCGGGTCATCAACGGCAGCGGCGTAGTGGTACATACCAACCTGGGACGCTCGCCACTGGCCCATACAGCAGAAGCAGCACTGCGTGACACTGCCTGGGGTTACAGCAACCTTGAATTCGATCTTGAACAGGGAGAACGTGGCGAGCGTTACAGCCATGTGGAAAACCTGATCTGCGAACTGACCGGCGCTGAAGCTGCTCTGGTGGTTAACAACAATGCTGCTGCCGTGATGCTGGCCCTCTCAAGTCTGGCATCCGGGCAGGAGGTAATCGTATCCCGTGGTGAACTGGTTGAGATTGGCGGGTCATTCAGGATTCCCGATGTCATGCGCCAGAGTGGTGCGACGCTGGTTGAGGTGGGCACCACCAACCGGACCCACCCCCGTGATTACATCGGGGCAATCAGCGAGCAAACCGCGCTGATGCTGAAGGTCCATACCAGCAACTTTGCCGTGGTCGGTTTTACTGCAGAGGTAGCTACTGACGCCCTGGTACGGATCGGCCGGGAAGCAGGAGTCCCTACCATGGTGGATGCCGGAAGCGGCTGCTTGATTGATCTTGCCCGTTTTGGCATCAATGGCGAAGCCACGGTTCAGCACCATCTACAAGCTGGAGCCGACATCGTTACCTTCAGTGGCGACAAGCTGCTGGGTGGCCCCCAGGCCGGGCTGATTGCAGGACGCCGCGATCTGGTTGAGAAGATGAAACGGCATCAGTTGTTACGGGCACTACGGATTGACAAGCTGACCCTGGCTGCGCTTGAGGCAACCCTGCGACTGTATCGGGATGAGCAGGTGGCGCTGACTGAAATCCCAACCCTGCGAATGCTGACCATGCCGGCGGATAGTATCTCCAGCCAGGCACGCCGGATGCTACGTCGCTTACGCGCCCTCCTACCCCAACAGCTTACCCTGGCTCTACAGGATGGCTTCTCAAGTCCGGGAGGCGGCACCTATCCGCTCCTGCAGCTTCCCAGCCGTTTGATAGAGGTAAGCGCTGAGGGTGTGCCGGCAAAGCGTCTGGAAGAGCTGCTACGCAGCACCACCCCACCGGTAGTGGGACGGCTCCAGAAAGACCGCTTTCTGCTGGATGTACGCACCCTGACTTCTTGAAAAACTGTCCGGCGTGCGGACGTTTGACGGCAGCCCCTACTTTTTTACGCTGATTCGTGGCGAGAGCATGGAAAAGGGCTGCCTGCGCTGCCACAGCATCCCGGACAAGGCGCCGGGCAAGATGGTTGCAACCTACGGTGCCACGCGCAGCTTTAACCGTACGGATGGCGAACTGGTTTCGGCCATATCGATCAGGATTCCGTTACACGAGGCCTACCAGGATGCCAACCGGTTTTCCGCCCAACTATCGCTGCTGCTGCTTGGCATCCTGATGGTGACCTATTACCTGCAAAACCGGCTGATAACCGGTCTGGTCATCGCCCCGCTTGACCGGTTCCGTTCCCAGGCCGAATCTATTGCGCAGAATACTGAACAGGTCGGCGCCCAGATACCGGATGAGCATTCATTGGAGATGAACGATATCGCCCGCTCCTTCAACAACATGTCAACCCGGATCAAGTCATTTGTTGACCGGCTTGAGCAGACAATTCAGGAACGCACCGCACAACTGGCTGAAAGCGAGGCCAAGTTCAGGCTGTTATTCGAGAACATGACCAACGGTTTTGCCCTGCACCAGATGCTGTATGATGAGCAGGGCAAGCCGTCGGACTACCGCTTTATTGAGGTAAACCCGGCCTTTGAAACGCTGACCGGTCTGTCGGCATCCGGGGTGATCGGCAAGACCGTGAAGGATGTTATCCCTGAAACAGAGGACTACTGGCTGGAGATCTACGACACGGTTGCCGGTTCCGGCGCACCGGCCTCGTTTGATCATTTTTCAGAAGGACTGCAGCGCTATTACAAAGTATGGGCCTTTTGCCCCCAGCCAGGCTACTTCGCTACCATATTCAACGATATTTCCGATCTGGTTCAGCTTGAAGACCAGCTTCGGCAGTCACAGAAACTTGAGGCGATCGGACGTCTTGCCGGCGGTGTTGCCCATGACTTCAACAACAAGCTGATGGTGATCCTCGGCAATGCCGAACTGATCCAGATGGCACTGCCCGACACCGGCAAACTGCCGGAACGGTTGCAGCACATCATCCAGGCTGCTGAGCAGTCGCGGGACATCACGACTCAATTGCTGGCTTTTTCACGACAGCAACTGACCTCCCCCCGCCCGGTTGAACTGAACCCGATTGTCCAGTCAACGGTTACCAGTCTGGCGGTGTTGATCGGTGATGCTGTCCGGATGACCTTCATCCCGGGACAGGAGTCAGGGCGGGTTCACATGGATCCGGTCCAGCTTGACCAGATCATTATGAATCTGGTCCTGAATGCCCGCGATGCCATGCCGGACGGCGGTGCTATCACCATTACGACAGCACGGACAACCATTGATACGCAATCACGCCTCCCGTGCAAAGAAGCGGTGCCGGGCGAGTATCTGCTGCTGGGTATCAGGGATGACGGCGCAGGGATTGAAACAGAGACCCTTGAACATATCTTTGAACCGTTTTTTACCACCAAAGAGGTAGGCAGCGGCACCGGACTCGGCCTTGCGACCGTCTACGGGATAGTCGCTCAAAACAAAGGCTTCATCGACGTCAGCAGCCAGGTCGGCGTCGGGACGGTCTTCACTATTTACCTGCCTGCCCTTCCGGCTGCGCTGGATTGACGGCAATCAGGGCTTCGTGTAGTGTTGCTGCTGCTGAAATGCTCAGCAACTGCAGGACCGAAAGGGGTATCATGTCAGAGAAGATTGCAATAGATACCGACTTCATCAAGCTGGACAGTTTTCTGAAGCTTGCCGGTGTCGTGATGAGTGGCGGCGAAGCCAAGGAGATGAAACTCTGCTCCCCGGCATAACGCACCCAGTCATGCGCTACAAATCCAGGAATGCTTGTCCAAGGTGCTGGGTACATTCTATGGTCGGCGCCCATACCGGGCAATGCATGGATCATAAAGTTACCGGTTAACGGGGCTGAGGCACCACCGGCTTGACCGGTGTTGCCGATGGTTGGAACTCACTCTTTCTCCATGGCACACCTTACGCATAACACATCTCTGGCAGGTGTGTCATGCAAAACTCCGTTGCGCCATACAGCCCGCGCAATCCCCGGTTATCCGACTATTACCGCTGTGTTGAGGATTATTTCGAGGAGCTGGAGCGGGTACACGAGGAGCGGTATCAGTCCCGTTTCGGGTATCTGAGACCTGAAATCAGGTTAACGATCTTTCGTTACCTAGACTGCGGCTGTCTGCACAATGGTTTCGCCCGTGTGAAGTGCGATGACTGCGGTCACGAATATCTGGTCGCTTTTTCCTGCAAGCGCCGTCACTTCTGCCCGTCATGCCATCAGAAACGGGTGGTGGAGTTCGGCGAATGGTTTCTCGATGATCTTGCCGTCACCGTACCACATCGTCACATTGTCTTCTCCATCCCCAAGCTGATCCGCCGCTGTTTCCTGTTTGATCGCACACTTCTTGCCGATCTAAGCCGCACCGCCTGGGAGACGCTGAGAGAGTACATGACAGGCACAGACAACTCCATGCCCGGCTGCGCCTGCTCCATCCAGACCTTCGGCGACTTCCTCGGTTTCAACCCTCACTGCCACATCATAATATCCGATGGCACCTTTGACGAGCATGGCATCTTCCACATCACTCCGTATTACGATTTCCACGCACTGGAACAGCTCTTCCGGCACAAGGTCTTGAAGATGCTGCTGGATAAGGGTGCCATCACCCAGTGGCACATTGATCTGCTCATGTCCTGGCATCACAGCGGCTTCAACGTACATATCTGCGAGCCGATAGCGGCTGATGACCGCGACGCCTTGGAGAAGCTGGCCCATTACATCATCCGCTGCCAGTTCTCGCAGGAGCGGATGACCTACATTGAACAGAGCGGCACGGTCATCTACCGCTCAAAAGACGGCCACACGACCAAAAGCTTCAGCGCCCTTGACTGGCTGGCTATGATCATCAGCCACATTCCGCGGCATGGCGAGCAGATGGTGCGCTACTACGGCTACTACAGCAACGCCGCCAGAGGCAAGCGCAGGAAGCTAGGGATGGACGACAACGACACACCGCAGATTGTCGAACAAGAGGCCGACACACCATATCGCAAAAAGTGCCGTGCCAACTGGGCCAGGCTGATCCAGAAGGTCTACGAGACCGATCCGTTGACCTGCCCGAACTGCAAAGGTGTCATGCGGATACTGGCGTTTATCGAAGAAGAGCCGGTGATCCGCAGGATTCTGGATCATCTGGGGTTGTGGGATGTCCCGAAGCGGCAACCGCAATGTGGCAGGGGGCCGCCGGTAATAGTGGAAGCTGAACCAGCGCTGGTGTACGCCGACAGCCAGATTATTGAGTATGAAGAGGCGTACTTCATCCCGGAATACCTGTGAAGCCGGATAATACGGGGCGTTGCAGCAGGAATGGTGTGTGTTGAAAATGGCGAAAATGTGGTTTTTTGCTGGTCAGGCGGCGGCAATTGCAAACAATGATGCAGATTGAACCGTCATCAGGCCAGAATCTCCCCGGATAGTTCCCGATTTCCCCCCAAAAGTCCCGATAATCCATTGACGTAATCCCATTTCCAGTGGTATACAGTCTGCATCGAAAAAGCAAATTCCTATTGACTAAAAGGGACTCCTGTACCCGCAGACCATGGGCCTCCAGCAGACGGCAATCAGCAGGAACCACGCTACCAGCCTCCAGCAGCACAACATCTCCCGGTACTAGCTGGCTGGAAGGAATATCCTGTACCGTCATATCCCTTCGCACCCGCACCAGCGGCACGGCCATCCGCTTCAGGGCGGCAATGGCCCGCTCAGCCCGAAAATCCTGGGCAAACCCCAACAGCGCAAACAGGATCACGATCGCAAAGATGGTGCCTGCATCCTTGAACGATCCCACCAGACCGGAAACCACGGCAGCAGCGGTCAGGATCAAGGCCATGGTAGAGGTAAACTGTTCCCAGAGGATCTGCCAGGGGCTACGTCCGGCCTGCTCGGTCAGCTCGTTCTGCCCGTACTGCTGCAAACGCCGGTCAGCCTGCTCTGCTGTCAAACCGCTTTCGACAACCGTTTGCAGCTGCTCAAGTGCCTGATCCACGCCAAGGGTATGCCATATTGTCTTTTGTTCACTGTTCATGTCTGCCAGTATACCACCAATGCTTCACTTTTCAGCCTGATGACAAGGGAATTATCTACTACACCGCAATACAAAAAGGGAGAGCCGATACCGACTCTCCCTTTTGTCAAATCCAGATTGTGCAACAAACCACTGGCAACTCTATCTCATAGCTACCAGCCTGTGGTCAAAAGGAATACTGTGCGCTAACAACCGGCCCGCCGCCTAGTCCCACCAGTTTTTTATTATGCCTGTCACCGGCATTGGTATAGGCCGCCACCAAGGTCAGATTCTTATTGACAAAATACCCGGCATGCACATTCCAGTAATCAGCATCTTTCCACGCCCCGTAGTCAGGCCCCTGCTTATATTCAAACCCGAGAGCCAGCCAGCTGACCGGGATCACATCGATGTTACCAAAGAACACTTCTTTCCTTTTGTTGTCAAAGCCCAGGATACCGTTGACATAGCCCTGTGTCGTGAGGACACCGGCAGAGAAAATCAATGGCACAGGTGTTTGCGTGATGGTTTTGGAGGCAACCAGATAGGCATCAAAACCGTTCTTGTCTGAACCTACGACCTGACCGGTAGTCTGCTTAAAGACGGCACCAACAGAGACCGCTGGTATCCAAGCCTGGCCGAAGGCATTTTCATCCAGGACACATACTTTAGCGCCAACGTTGCTCTTGTGGATGTTCTTTACCCCGCCGATTGCAATTAGCTCATAGCCATACGACACCTCAACTCTCTTGTTGATGGCCGTAGCGATTCCCATTGTACCCCAGTCAATGTCCTTATCGTTGAGGTTTACATAGAAAGCGCCGATCCTGGGCTTGGCAATCTCCACCACAGAACCTGCCTTGAATCCAGGTTCATCGGCCGGAGCCGCAACATATGCCAATGGGTTGAAGGCGATGCCGCCATACCCCTCAAGGCTGACAAAAGGCGCCCCGGCAAATGCAACGCCGCCGCATAACGTCGCTGCCAGAGCTACAGCCATTGCCACTATAATTTTATTCATTTTTTTCATCATGTTTGTGTTTCCCCCTCCTTCTGAATTTCAATCGTCATTATGCAACCAGATAGGCCCGTAAGTTCTTCAGACTATTGTAACGTTGGTACTTTGCATCCACCTTGTATGGAAATTCTGAGGTTTCCGTGATCGGAGCCATAATGTCCGCAGCCTCAGCCACCAAGGGACTAACGGCCCCCTTCACCGCAGATGCCGAGGCTACAGCAGCTGCAGCTGCTCCAAGCATCGAGGCTTTTAAAAAATTCCTCCTGTTGATTTCTCCCATTCGAATCTTCCTCCTTAATAATAATTGCACGTGCCTTATAATTATTATAAAACTACTCTATTGATAGTGTCAAGAAATGTTCGCAAAAACCATCAGAACCCCTTAAGGCTAAATGTTTTATGTAAAAGCGTAAGTTGGGAAGAGTGTCAAGGGTGATGCGAGGGATACCGGAGGCCGTCAGGCCGAGGATATGCTCGGCATCATCCCATTGACACGTGCACCCTACCAAAACGCTTGAAGACGGCAAAGTCTCTTTCACCCCAAAGAGTAACCCTAAATCAAAGAGAGTTTGCTTGGCTAGCGCCGAGCGTCATGCTTTTCTGAATTAATGATTAAGGCTTACGCAGCTTTTGAACGTTCCTGCTCAATCGAAGTGATGATTTTTGGATTGATATAGGATCGGCCACTGCACCAGTCTTCGCTATACTCAATAAGGTAGCTGGTTACTAGCCGAATATAGGAATCCATACTTGGGAATATCCCAACCACCCGGGTTCTTCTACGTACTTCTCGGTTGAGTCTTTCCAGCAGGTTGGTTGACGCGATCTTTCTTGAATCAATCTCTGCAAAGCTGAAAAACTGTAGTGAGTCTTCCAACCCTTCTTCCAGAGTTTTAATGGCTTCAGGATATTTGGCCTCAAACTCATCCATCAGAGAATTAGCGTATTTCTTTGCACTGCTATTTAATCAAGTTCAACGGGGCTGAGGCACCACCGGCTTGACCGGTGTTGCCGATGGTTGGAACTCACTCTTTCTCCATGGCACACCTTACGCATAACACATCTCTGGCAGGTGTGTCATGCAAAACTCCGTTGCGCCATACAGCCCGCGCAATCCCCGGTTATCCGACTATTACCGCTGTGTTGAGGATTATTTCGAGGAGCTGGAGCGGGTACACGAGGAGCGGTATCAGTCCCGTTTCGGGTATCTGAGACCTGAAATCAGGTTAACGATCTTTCGTTACCTAGACTGCGGCTGTCTGCACAATGGTTTCGCCCGTGTGAAGTGCGATGACTGCGGTCACGAATATCTGGTCGCTTTTTCCTGCAAGCGCCGTCACTTCTGCCCGTCATGCCATCAGAAACGGGTGGTGGAGTTCGGCGAATGGTTTCTCGATGATCTTGCCGTCACCGTACCACATCGTCACATTGTCTTCTCCATCCCCAAGCTGATCCGCCGCTGTTTCCTGTTTGATCGCACACTTCTTGCCGATCTAAGCCGCACCGCCTGGGAGACGCTGAGAGAGTACATGACAGGCACAGACAACTCCATGCCCGGCTGCGCCTGCTCCATCCAGACCTTCGGCGACTTCCTCGGTTTCAACCCTCACTGCCACATCATAATATCCGATGGCACCTTTGACGAGCATGGCATCTTCCACATCACTCCGTATTACGATTTCCACGCACTGGAACAGCTCTTCCGGCACAAGGTCTTGAAGATGCTGCTGGATAAGGGTGCCATCACCCAGTGGCACATTGATCTGCTCATGTCCTGGCATCACAGCGGCTTCAACGTACATATCTGCGAGCCGATAGCGGCTGATGACCGCGACGCCTTGGAGAAGCTGGCCCATTACATCATCCGCTGCCAGTTCTCGCAGGAGCGGATGACCTACATTGAACAGAGCGGCACGGTCATCTACCGCTCAAAAGACGGCCACACGACCAAAAGCTTCAGCGCCCTTGACTGGCTGGCTATGATCATCAGCCACATTCCGCGGCATGGCGAGCAGATGGTGCGCTACTACGGCTACTACAGCAACGCCGCCAGAGGCAAGCGCAGGAAGCTAGGGATGGACGACAACGACACACCGCAGATTGTCGAACAAGAGGCCGACACACCATATCGCAAAAAGTGCCGTGCCAACTGGGCCAGGCTGATCCAGAAGGTCTACGAGACCGATCCGTTGACCTGCCCGAACTGCAAAGGTGTCATGCGGATACTGGCGTTTATCGAAGAAGAGCCGGTGATCCGCAGGATTCTGGATCATCTGGGGTTGTGGGATGTCCCGAAGCGGCAACCGCAATGTGGCAGGGGGCCGCCGGTAATAGTGGAAGCTGAACCAGCGCTGGTGTACGCCGACAGCCAGATTATTGAGTATGAAGAGGCGTACTTCATCCCGGAATACCTGTGAAGCCGGATAATACGGGGCGTTGCAGCAGGAATGGTGTGTGTTGAAAATGGCGAAAATGTGGTTTTTTGCTGGTCAGGCGGCGGCAATTGCAAACAATGATGCAGATTGAACCGTCATCAGGCCAGAATCTCCCCGGATAGTTCCCGATTTCCCCCCAAAAGTCCCGATAATCCATTGACGTAATCCCATTTCCAGTGGTATACAGTCTGCATCGAAAAAGCAAATTCCTATTGACAACCTCCAAGTTCTGGCTGGTGGTTCTCAATGAGCTGAAAAACCGATCGGAAAGGGCTCAAAGTTATCTATTGTAAAGGAGATTAATAGCTAAAAGCACAAAATAATTGACAGACCCCGAAATGACCTATAGTGGTGTTACAAATCTAATTGACTATTTCACTATTTGATCTACTCTTTCATGTCTGTTAACATACCATTGGCATGGAAATAAGTTAGTCCCCAATTCCCCATAGAGCTTATAACATCACAAAATTTCTCTCCAAGAGGTGTTAATGAATACTCAACTTTCGGAGGAATAATTTGATAGACTTCACGATGAACGATTCCGTCTAGCACAAGCTCCTTCAGTTGACTGTTTAATGTTGCTTGAGTGCAGGGGATGAGTCGATTTAACTGACTGAACCTTTTAGTTCCTTGTTGAAGATGCCAGAATATCAATAATTTCCACTTTCCCATAATAACTTTTTGTGCCATGCAATATGGACACAGTTGCATTTTTACATCATTACTGATTTTACATTCGGAACATTCTTCTAAGTATTTAGAATTCATAAGCACTCCTTAATGAAAAGATATATACTATCAATTATGATAGTATATATCTTTATTAATAGTATTTGCATAATTTGTAATGCATGCTATGATTATATCATGTTAAAGATAAATAACAAGTTTATCTATCAAGAAAAGGAGAATGATCATGGAAAATGTTAATGTAGTAGCAAAGTATTTGCAGGACAGCAAAGTGTGGTATCTGGCAACGAATGGTGAAGCCGGTCCTGATGTAAGACCAATGGGTATTGCTATACCTTACAATGGAAAACTGTACTTCATCCTCGCTAAGCCAATGAACCTTCACAAACAGCTCCAGATCGATGGCAAAGTAGCAATATCTGCTTATTATGATGAGAAAATATTAAGACTTTATGGAGCTGCAGTCCTTGATGATACTGATGAGACAAAGGATGCTTTCATCAGTATGAGTGAACAGATTGAACAGATGTTCCCGAAAGAAGTCATTGCACCTTACTATCTAAAAGATACTAAAGCAAGCATTGGTTCCATGGGCGGAGAATCAGAAAGCTACGAATTTTAAAAACAATCAACCGTTTTATGACTGTCAGGAGTCGAATCAAACTAGCAAGTGCGATTCGGCTACCTGACTTCATTGATTCTAATCCAACAATATAAGGAGAATAAAAAATGAAGGTTAACATCATCGTATTTTCGCAAACTGGAAACACCAAAAAAGTTGCCGAAGTTATGGCCAAAGAGATGCAACAGCATGAAAATGTTGATGTCAGCTTAATTCCGTTTAAAGAACTGAGTATGGATGATTTTCAAAATGCGGATCTGATCGGTGTGGGTTCTCCCTGCTTTGAAAGTCAGGCTCCGACTCCTGTACGACAATTCCTTGCGAAGATTTCCTCTATGAAGGGAAGGGATGTTTTTGTTTTTTCCACGTCGGGCGGTGCTCCAGGCCGTGTTTTGCGAGATCTGGCTAAGCCACTTGAAAAAAAAGGAGCGAATGTCCTTGGAGCGTTCATTTGCAAAGGAACCAATGCTCATCCCCTCCCATGCATTAATGGGCAAAGCCCCGGCAGGCCAAATCAAAGCGATCTGGAAAAGGCTAAGAGCTTTGCAGGTTCTTTAATTGAAGACATACATAATGGAGCCTTAATCACAACGAAAGAGGCTAGAAACGATCTCTTAAAACCCAGCTTAAACCTGTATAGCGTTGCTGGCCTATTACTGAAAGAACCCCTGCTCAGATTGTTGCTCCCCAAACCAAAAGCACAAGCAGGGCGCTGTAATCAATGTCAATGGTGTGTTCACGAATGCCCGACACAAAGCATAACTGTCCGCTCGGAACCTGAAATTAAAAGCACCTGTATCAGATGTTACAGATGCATGAACGGCTGTCCACAGCAAGCGTATTCAGTCAAGTGGGGAATCAGCAATTTCGTTGTTTGGAGTCTGTACAACGAAACCTTTGCCCGCACTTTCGGGAATCTTAAGGATAACGAATAAAACATTCACCAAGTATGACAATGAAAAAGTTATGAGCATAGAACAAAAATCAACCTGATTAGCACTAATCTTCCGCCGGGTCATGGTTGTGACGTAATCTGACATACGTGGAAGGTAAATTCATGGCACTACTCTCAGGGAGGCATGCCATGAAGATGAATCGAATTCAGTTTCAGACCGGGATGAGCCTGAACCAGTTTCTGGCCAATTATGGCACCGAGTCCCAATGCGAGGACACACTTGAAAGATCTCGATGGCCTCAAGGGTTCCAGTGTCCGAAGTGCAAAACAAAGGAGCACTCACTGTACCGTCGAGGTCGCGTGAAGATTTTTCAGTGCCGTGTCTGTCGAACCCAGACAACGCTGACCGAGGGAACGATTTTTCACTCGACAAAGTTATCGCTAACCCGGTGGTTCCAAGCCATGTACTTTCTCAGCCAAACCAAAAATAACGTTTCTATTCTGGAGCTGCGACGCCTGACGGGCCTTAGTTATCCGGCAGCCTGGCGGATGAAGCACAAGCTCATGCAGGTCATGGTTGAACGAGAAAATTCCACCCGACTCTCAGGCCGCGTTGAAGTGGACGATGCCTACCTGGGTGGCGAATATCCCGGCGGCAAGGTAGGTCGCGGATCCGAGAACAAAGTTCCGTTCATTGCTGCCGTTCAGACCAACGACAAGAACAACCCTTTGTACGTTGTCTTCTCCAGAGTCAAGGCATTCAGCAACGATGAAGTCAAGGCGTGGGTCCACCGGACACTGGTCCCGTCAACGACGGTTGTTGAATGCCCGCGATGCCATGCCGGACGGCGGTGCTATCACCATTACGACAGCACGGACAACCATTGATACGCAATCACGCCTCCCGTGCAAAGAAGCGGTGCCGGGCGAGTATCTGCTGCTGGGTATCAGGGATGACGGCGCAGGGATTGAAACAGAGACCCTTGAACATATCTTTGAACCGTTTTTTACCACCAAAGAGGTAGGCAGCGGCACCGGACTCGGCCTTGCGACCGTCTACGGGATAGTCGCTCAAAACAAAGGCTTCATCGACGTCAGCAGCCAGGTCGGCGTCGGGACGGTCTTCACTATTTACCTGCCTGCCCTTCCGGCTGCGCTGGATTGACGGCAATCAGGGCTTCGTGTAGTGTTGCTGCTGCTGAAATGCTCAGCAACTGCAGGACCGAAAGGGGTATCATGTCAGAGAAGATTGCAATAGATACCGACTTCATCAAGCTGGACAGTTTTCTGAAGCTTGCCGGTGTCGTGATGAGTGGCGGCGAAGCCAAGGAGATGAAACTCTGCTCCCCGGCATAACGCACCCAGTCATGCGCTACAAATCCAGGAATGCTTGTCCAAGGTGCTGGGTACATTCTATGGTCGGCGCCCATACCGGGCAATGCATGGATCATAAAGTTACCGGTTAACGGGGCTGAGGCACCACCGGCTTGACCGGTGTTGCCGATGGTTGGAACTCACTCTTTCTCCATGGCACACCTTACGCATAACACATCTCTGGCAGGTGTGTCATGCAAAACTCCGTTGCGCCATACAGCCCGCGCAATCCCCGGTTATCCGACTATTACCGCTGTGTTGAGGATTATTTCGAGGAGCTGGAGCGGGTACACGAGGAGCGGTATCAGTCCCGTTTCGGGTATCTGAGACCTGAAATCAGGTTAACGATCTTTCGTTACCTAGACTGCGGCTGTCTGCACAATGGTTTCGCCCGTGTGAAGTGCGATGACTGCGGTCACGAATATCTGGTCGCTTTTTCCTGCAAGCGCCGTCACTTCTGCCCGTCATGCCATCAGAAACGGGTGGTGGAGTTCGGCGAATGGTTTCTCGATGATCTTGCCGTCACCGTACCACATCGTCACATTGTCTTCTCCATCCCCAAGCTGATCCGCCGCTGTTTCCTGTTTGATCGCACACTTCTTGCCGATCTAAGCCGCACCGCCTGGGAGACGCTGAGAGAGTACATGACAGGCACAGACAACTCCATGCCCGGCTGCGCCTGCTCCATCCAGACCTTCGGCGACTTCCTCGGTTTCAACCCTCACTGCCACATCATAATATCCGATGGCACCTTTGACGAGCATGGCATCTTCCACATCACTCCGTATTACGATTTCCACGCACTGGAACAGCTCTTCCGGCACAAGGTCTTGAAGATGCTGCTGGATAAGGGTGCCATCACCCAGTGGCACATTGATCTGCTCATGTCCTGGCATCACAGCGGCTTCAACGTACATATCTGCGAGCCGATAGCGGCTGATGACCGCGACGCCTTGGAGAAGCTGGCCCATTACATCATCCGCTGCCAGTTCTCGCAGGAGCGGATGACCTACATTGAACAGAGCGGCACGGTCATCTACCGCTCAAAAGACGGCCACACGACCAAAAGCTTCAGCGCCCTTGACTGGCTGGCTATGATCATCAGCCACATTCCGCGGCATGGCGAGCAGATGGTGCGCTACTACGGCTACTACAGCAACGCCGCCAGAGGCAAGCGCAGGAAGCTAGGGATGGACGACAACGACACACCGCAGATTGTCGAACAAGAGGCCGACACACCATATCGCAAAAAGTGCCGTGCCAACTGGGCCAGGCTGATCCAGAAGGTCTACGAGACCGATCCGTTGACCTGCCCGAACTGCAAAGGTGTCATGCGGATACTGGCGTTTATCGAAGAAGAGCCGGTGATCCGCAGGATTCTGGATCATCTGGGGTTGTGGGATGTCCCGAAGCGGCAACCGCAATGTGGCAGGGGGCCGCCGGTAATAGTGGAAGCTGAACCAGCGCTGGTGTACGCCGACAGCCAGATTATTGAGTATGAAGAGGCGTACTTCATCCCGGAATACCTGTGAAGCCGGATAATACGGGGCGTTGCAGCAGGAATGGTGTGTGTTGAAAATGGCGAAAATGTGGTTTTTTGCTGGTCAGGCGGCGGCAATTGCAAACAATGATGCAGATTGAACCGTCATCAGGCCAGAATCTCCCCGGATAGTTCCCGATTTCCCCCCAAAAGTCCCGATAATCCATTGACGTAATCCCATTTCCAGTGGTATACAGTCTGCATCGAAAAAGCAAATTCCTATTCCTTTAATTTACGTAAGGAAGGAGATAGTATTTATGTTTGGCTTTGGTGTTCCAGAACTTCTCATTATTGCATTTATGGTAATGTTAATCTTTGGTGTAGGAAAGTTGCCAGAGATAGGAGGATCATTTGGCAAAGCAATCAGTAACTTCAGAAAATCGGCAGAAGGTAAAGATCAGGTAGAGTTAAATCCAAAGGATACTTAAACGATTTCAAATCCAACAGTATCGTAACAAGACTAAGACCGGACGCTTACGTCAGGTAAGCATCCTCCTTAGGTGGTGCAATGGGGGGAGAGCGATCTCCCCCAATTTTTCAGCAGACACCAGTTCTCTTCAGTCACAGGCAAAGGAGCACAGAGCGATGGCACGATCCTCCATAGAACAGGCGATCAGGGATATCCGCAACGGCAGAATGGTTATTCTGGTTGATGATGAAGATCGGGAAAATGAAGGCGATCTGACCATGGCAGCCGAGCATGTCACCCCGGAGGCGATCAATTTCATGGCCAAATACGGCCGGGGCCTGATCTGTCTGACCCTGACCGAAGAGCGCTGTGACCAGCTTGAGCTGCCGCCGATGGTTTCAGAGAACAACTCACCATTCCAGACCGCCTTTACGGTTTCCATTGAGGCACGCCACGGGGTAACCACCGGCATCTCGGCAGCGGACCGGGCCCAGACCATCCTGACCGCCATTGCCGACAACACCGGGCCGGAGGATCTCTCCCGCCCCGGCCATATCTTTCCGCTGCGTGCACGGGCCGGCGGTGTGCTGGTACGCACCGGTCAGACCGAAGGTTCGGTGGATCTGGCCCGTCTGGCCGGACTGAAACCGGCCGGCGTGATCTGCGAGATCATGAACGAGGACGGCAGCATGGCCCGCATGCCGCAGTTGAAGGAGTTTGCCCTGCGGCACGGCATCCGGATCTGCTCGGTGGCCGATCTGGTGGCCTATCGCCTGAATCATGAATCACTGGTACGGCCGGTGGCAGAGGCAAAGCTGCCCACCTGGGCCGGCAAGTTCCGCGTGATCGCCTTTGAGAACGATGTCGACGGCCTGGAGCATATCGCCCTGGTCAAGGGAGAGATCAGACCGGACGAGCCGGTGCTGGTCAGGGTGCATTCGGAGTGTCTGACCAGTGACGTGTTCGGCAGCATCCGCTGTGACTGCGGCGGGCAGCTCAGCCGGGCCATGGACCGCATCGAACGGGAAGGCACAGGCATCCTGTTGTACATGCGGCAGGAAGGCAGGGGGATCGGGCTGATCAACAAGCTCAAGGCCTATGAACTGCAGGATCAGGGCTGCGATACCGTTGAGGCCAACGAGGCACTGGGATTCAAGGCGGATCTGCGGGATTACGGCATTGGCGCCCAGATGCTCAGGGCGCTGGGAGCCAGAAAGATCCGCCTGATGACCAACAACCCCAAGAAGATGATCGGACTGGAGGGATACGGCCTGCATGTTGTTGAACGGGTACCGATCGAGATGAAGGCGTTGAGTACCAATATGCGCTACCTGCAGACCAAGCGCGACAAGCTCGGGCACCTGCTGGCCGCCTGACATAAGAATCTGGAGGATGCTATGTGCATAGAATCCGCTGACTGTGCAGTTACAAATCCGCCCCCCCTTTCCCTGCATTGGGATGCAAAGCAGCATGACAGTCGATATGTCAATTTGCTCAACCGTATCGACACAATAATCGCCCACGTCTCACACAGCCCTGCATGCCACTTGAGCGTACTTATTGGCGAACTGCACAACATGACACTTAACCAAACCTTCTCAGAAGAAGCGCATATGGTGTCGATTCGCTACCATGGCTATGGACACCATCTTCATGACCACCATCGACTCGCTATAGCCACTGCCAGACTACGCAATGAGGCGGAACTTGGATTATGCACCGTGCAGGAGTTGCAAACGCTCCGTGAACAGTGGGTTCAGCACATTCAGTGCTTTGACAATGCACTGGAGAGCCACCTTATTGCGAATCAAGCTCAAGCCGGGCTAGATGACAAAAACTCTTAACAATCTGATCAGGCAAATTCAACAGAAGCATGACTGGTCATATCCCCGGATCTAGTCTAGCGACATATTGATCATAAGCCAACTATGCATGATTAAACATGAAAGGAGACCGCCCAATGTTCGGTTTTGGTGTACCAGAATTACTCATAATTTCAGCCATTGTGATGATGATATTTGGAGTGGGAAAGCTGCCGGAGATAGGTAGCTCATTTGGTAAAGCAATCAGTAACTTCAAGAAAGCAGTGAATGATAAAGACAAAAATGAGTTAAGCCCCAAAAATGATACTAATTCGAGTAGCTCAACCTGATGTTGCCACTTTCTCCAACAGAGAAACCGCTCCGGTCTGCCTATTCAACCCAGCTGACAATGTGAGTTCACAAGAAAATCCGTTATCACTTAAATGCACACAGCCGTATTGGTACTAATCGAACTTTTCATCCACAAAATTCTACCAGCTTCAAGGCGAGTCCAATGAACAGGCACATTATCACGTTCTCCGCAGCAGCTATGACCATGCTTATGTCTGCCTCTGCACAAGCCACGGATATCTTATTCCGTCTTAAAAACGCTAAAGTCGTTGCCTTCAACCACGATACACACTTTGAAAAGTTCAAGGACTGCAAGGTCTGCCACAATGCAATCTTCGATCGTTCCAAGAAGCGTTCCTATCCCATGGCAGAAATGGAGAAAGGATTTGCCTGTGGTGCATGACGTAGCGCTTTCACGCTGATAGAGTTCGTCATGATGCGTGTATAAGGAACAGTAGGGAGCGCTATATGCATGTTGCTGTACAAAAATTAGATCAAATTGCCCGCAACGTCTTTGCGCCGGTGTATTACCTGCTTGCACAACAGATACTTGATCGTACCGGCATTGAAAGCGGTTTTTGTCTGGATCTGGGCAGCGGGAGCGGTTATCTGGGGCTGGCCCTGGCCTGGAACAGTAAGCTGCAGGTCTGTCTGTTGAATGAGTCCAGTGAGATGAAGAAGTTAGCGGAGCAAAACATTGCCCAAAAGATGCTTGAAGACCGGGTGACGGCAGCTTGCGGAGATCTTCATTACCTGCCGTTTGAAGATGACAGCGTCGATCTGGTTGTCAGTCGCGGCTCTGTCTATTTCTGGAATGATCTGCCTCAGGTGTTGCGCGAAATCTGGCGGGTGTTGGCTCCGGGTGGCCAGGCTTTCATCGGTGGTGGATTTGGTTCACGGGAAGTGCGCAACGAGGTAATTGAAAAGATGCGCAAAATTGAACCTGACTGGCAACCCAAATGCCATAACTTTGACGATACTCTTTTTGATGCAGCCCTGGCTGCGGCAAAGATCAGGGGTTCTCTGGTTCTGCGTAATGAAAACGGCATCTGGATTCGCTTTAGAAAATCTGCGAACGGCTTTCACAGTAGGCTTGAGAACAATTTTATACCCTCCCGCACGCACAAATAATATCTGAATGAAATAAAGGAGTTAACCATGTTCGGAATTGGAATGCCTGAGCTTGTTATTATTATGGTGCTTGCCCTGATCGTTATAGGACCACAAAAATTGCCTGAACTCGCCAAGTCGCTGGGCAAGGGATTGGGTGAATTCAAGAAGGCCACTGATGACTTCCAGCGTAGTGTTCAGGTGGAGACCAAGGGCGAAGAGCAGAAAGAGCAGCAACCCACAGTGACAAGTTCTGTGCCTGAACATGCGACAACAATTGGACCGGTCGAGTACGATACCGTAGACAAGCAAGAAGCAGTTAATAAACCGCCCACTATACCTGATATGATAAAGATTAATGCGGTTTAATCAATAACATCGGAAAGCCAACTGTTTGTTCCACTTCTAAACAATCAAATATACGACACGATGCATCACCTACGGCAGAAAAGAGCCCCATGAACAGAGAAAAAGAAAACGTTGCGTCATTCATTGAACACTTGACCGAACTGCGCAAGAGACTGATAATCATAGTCTTTTCAGTAGTTATAGGCATGGGGATCGCCTGGAACTTTTCCGGCCCGGTCCTTACCTTCGTGGAAAAGCCCCTGACCGGCAAGACCTACCTGACCGAGATCAAGAAGAAGGTCTACGCCAAGGTCAAAGAACAGGCCCCCCGGCTTTATACCTACTATAAGCTGGACCAGGAGATCAGCACCCCGGAAAAAATGCGTCCGCTCAACTACAGTGCCCCACTGGAACCGTTTTTCATCCAGTGCAAGATCTCAATGTTACTCGGGTTTGTATTTGCCTTACCGGTGGTTTTCCTGCAGCTATGGCTGTTTATAGCTCCAGGACTCACTGACAAGGAGCGGCGCATGGTGGTTCCTTTTGTCACCGCCGCCACCCTCACCTTCTGCGCCGGTGCCATGTTCTTTCTGGTTGTCATCTGGCCGGTCATCATCAACTTCTCGCTTTCCTATGAAGTTGAAGGCTTACAAAGTTGGTTCAACATCAGTGCCTATATAAACTTTTGTCTGCGCCTGATCCTGATCTTTGGTCTGATCTTCGAACTTCCGGTTCTGACCCTTCTTCTGTCCCGCTTTGGCATTGTCAGCTACAAAATGCTGGCTCCTAAACGTAAATATGCCTTGCTGGCCAGTTCTATTATAGCCGCCTTCCACGCAGACTTAATCACCATGTTCGTCATCATGATTCCCATGTACCTGATGTATGAAATCAGCATCTGGGTCGCATTGATCTTCGGAAAGAAAAAGGCCGCAGATCCGGCGGAGATGGACAATTTCCCTATTACTTCAGCGGCATAAAGTGTAGACGATGGACACATCACCACTGGCCGTCTCACAAAAAGTCCATCTTTTTCTCAGATAATCTCCGGTAAAGATGAATATTAACTTCATCGAAACTGCATGATTGATATTTTGGATGAGAGTAACCCTCTACATATATTAGTTTTTATTAGTAAATTAAAATAGCTACAATATTTCTAATAATCAGGAATTATACTTAACATTACTTGTATGCAAACTCCATTTGGTATATATTTTCGACCCACTATGCGACGACTTGCCCTCCCTTTGAACCTGCTGTTTTCTGTTGTTATCCTGATAACAGCCGCGCGCATTCTGGCGGATATCGCCTCTTACAAACTGGGGACCTCCCCGGCAAAGCTGCAGACAAAGGGCGCACAGCAGTCAAATCTGCCGTTTCAACAACAGACACAACTGCAAGGCTTTGCCTTAATCCTTGAAAAGGCCCTGTTCGGACCGGCAACCAAAGGGATACTGACCCCGGCCCTGCAGCCGTCTGCCAATACTCCCCCCCCTGTTTCCCAAAGCGACCTGAGCCTGCTTGGCACCGCCATCGGCTCTCCCCGGACAAGCTTTATCCTGGTACGCCGCACCAGCAGCAACGAAGAACGGGTCTTCAAACTTGGCGAAAAGGTCTTTGATCTTGGCACGTTGATCGCCATCAAAAAGGAAACGGCAGAACTACGCTCAGGATCTCAACTGATCACCCTGCGCACCCCCTCTGCCCCGGCCGAACCGGCAAAACCTGCCCAGTCTGCGACCGCCGCAACCGGCGTGACCCAGGCACTACCCGGCGGTTCAGGCATTATTGATCAACGGGCCCTGAATGCCGCCCTGGACAACATCGGCCAGGCCATGACCGATGCCCGCCTGCTGCCCAGTGTCAAGGATGGTAAAGTCGAAGGTTTCAAGGTCTCCGAAGTAAAACCCCAGGGGGTCTTTGCTGCCGTGGGCCTAAAAAACGGCGATGTCCTGATGAAAATCAACGAATTTCCCATAGATTCGCCTGAAAAGGCGATTCAATCCTTTGTGACCTTGAAAGGCCAGAGCCGGATCAAGCTTGATCTGATTCGTGACGGCGCCCCCACTTCGCTGGCCTATGATATTCGCTAACCCTGGAGGTTGTGCGTGAAACAATTGAAAGCGCTACTGATTGCTCTGTTGCTTATGACGCTCTGCAGCTCGCCGCTCCATGCAGCGGCCCAGGGGGTGATCATGAACTTCACCGATGTCGAGATCGCCACCATGGTGAAGTTTATCAGCGAGTTGACCGGCAAAAACTTCGTCCTGGATGAACGGGTAAAGGGCAAGGTCTCTGTCTTCTCCCCTTCAAAGTTGTCGCAGGACGAGGCCTTTGCCCTGTTCACCTCCGTACTTGAATTAAAAGGATTCACCTTGATACAGGCTGGTAAGGTTTACAAGGTGGTGCCGACCGGCAGCGCCAAACAGGCCGGTATGAAGCTGGCTGACAAGGAACGGATTCCCCTGGGCGATGCCTTTCTGGCCCGGGTCTTCCCGCTTACCCAGATCTCCTCCCAGGAGGCACTGACCTTCCTGCAGCCGATCATTTCAAAGGAAGGGCATATCGGTTCCTTTGGCCCCGGCAACATGCTGCTGGTGGTGGATGCTGCCTCAAACCTGCAAAAGGTGGCCGACATCCTCTCCCTGATCGATACACCGCAGCGACGCGAAGGGGCAGAACTGGTCTACCTCAAGCACGGTTCTGCAGAAGGGGTCACCAAGGTTCTGCGACATTCGCAAGGCCGGGCTGACCCAGGCGGCCGGCGTCTTCCTCGGTAAGTATCGCAACGAGTACCTGCGCCATGAAGGCCCGGAACATGTCCTGACCTTTGCACCGACCCGTAGCGGTAAAGGCGTCGGCCTGGTGGTGCCCACGCTGCTGTCGTGGCCCGCGTCGGTCGTCATCCACGACATCAAGGGAGAGAACTGGCAGATCACCGCCGGCTGGCGTTCGCGCTTCTCGCATTGTCTGCTGTTCAACCCGACCGATGCGAAGTCAGCAGCCTACAACCCGCTGCTGGAGGTTCGGCGCGGTGCGCATGAAGTGCGCGACGTTCAGAACATCGCCGACATCCTGGTCGATCCCGAAGGCGCGCTGGAGAAGCGCAATCACTGGGAGAAGACTTCGCACGCGCTGCTGGTCGGGGCCATCCTGCATGTGCTCTATGCCGGCGAGGACAAGACACTGCGCGGTGTTGCCAATTTCCTCTCCGACCCGGCCAGCCCGTTCGAGCTGACCTTGCATCGGATGATGACGACGAAGCACCTGGGCGATGCACCGCATCCGGTGGTCGCATCCGCTGCCCGCGAAGTGATGAACAAGTCGGACAACGAACGGTCGGGCGTGTTGTCCACGGCCATGTCGTTCCTGGGGCTGTACCGCGACCCCACGGTGGCTGAAGTCACCTCGCGCTGCGACTGGCGCATCGCCGACCTGATCGCGTCCGAGCATCCGGTGTCGCTGTATCTGGTGGTGCCGCCTTCGGACATTTCGCGCACCAAACCGCTCATCCGCCTGATCCTCAACCAGATCGGCCGGCGGCTCACCGAATCGCTCGACGGCAGCGACGGCATCGAGCGCCGCCACAAGCTGCTGCTGATGCTTGACGAGTTCCCGGCCCTGGGTCGGCTCGATTTCTTCGAGACGGCCTTGGCCTTCATGGCGGGCTACGGCATCCGCAGCTTCCTCATCGCGCAGTCGCTCAACCAGATCGACAAAGCCTACGGACAGAACCATTCCATCCTCGACAACTGCCATGTCCGGGTGACTTTCGCTACCAACGACGAAAGGACAGCGAAAAGGATTTCCGAAACGCTCGGCACGGCCACCGAGCTGCGCGCGCAGCGCAACTACGCCGGCCACCGGCTCGCGCCGTGGCTCGGGCACCTGATGGTGTCGCGCCAGGAGACGGCCCGCCCGCTGCTGACGCCCGGCGAAGTCATGCAACTACCGCCCGACGAATCGGTGGTCATGGTTTCCAGCATGGCACCGATCAAGGCGAAGAAGCTGCGCTACTACGCCGACGCGAATTTCAAGAACCGCGTATTGCCGCCGCCCGCGCTCGCGGCTGGGCAAATCACTGGACGTTATGCCGATGCGCCACCGGCCCGGCCCGACGACTGGAGCGGCCTGGCGATTCCAGCCGTGCCAACGGCCCCGGCTGCGGGCCTGTCAAGCGATGGCGCGGGCACCGCCGACGACGGCGGGCCGCGCCGCCAGCCAGAGCTATCTGAAGTCACCGAATACAGCCCCGAACCACAGCCTGCCGGCAACGACCTGGCGCTGCTCGATGACGACGACGACCTACCGCTGCCTGGTTTTGCATCTTTCCCCGGCCAGCTCGACCCGGCCATGCAGCGCACGGCCCGGCTGGCTTCCCTCGACCCCAACGACGGAATCGACTTATGAGCCAATACCGCCTCAACCTGTTCATCCAGCCTGAGCACGCCAAGCGTCTCGAAGAACTGGCCGCCAAGAAGGGCGTGTCCAAGTCGTCCATCGTCGCGGCGGCTCTCGCATCGTGGCTATCGCCCGATGCCGGCGACCAGCGCGAGGCCGCCATCGCCAAGCGGCTGGATCGCCTGTCGCGGCAGACCGAACGCCTGGAGCGCGACCAGAACATCCAGATCGAGACGCTGGCGCTGTTCATCCGCTACTTCCTGACCGTCAGCACGCCGGTGCCCGAGGCCCATCAGGATGCGGCCCGCGCCCAGGGCAAGGCGCGCTTCGAGCAATTCGTGGAACAGCTTGGCCGCCACCTGCTGCGAGGCCGAAGCCTGGTGCGCGACGTGGTGGAAGAACTGCACCCCGACCCGATACGGATGGACGACGCGGCGGCGCTGGCCGAAGCCCATGAACGTGCTGCGGAGCGTGCCTCATGAGCGCCGTTCCGCAAACCCCGCCCGAACGCTCCTCCATCGCCGCTTCGATGGATCGCCGCATCCAGATGCTGCGCACGGCGATGGGGCCAGTCATCGCCGCCGCGCTGGCCGACCCGGACGTGGTGGAAATCATGCTCAACCCCGACCGCACCCTATGGGTGGATCGGTTGTCGTCGGGCCGCACGCCGTTGGGCGTGGAACTGTCCGAAGACGATGGCGAACGCATCATCCGGCTGGTGGCCGCGCACGTCGGCGCGGAGGTGCATCGCGGCCGACCGCTGCTGACCGCCGAGCTGCCCGAAACCGGCGAACGCTTCGAGGGCATCCTGCCCCCGGCCGCACCCGGCCCGGCCTTCGCGCTGCGCAAGCGCGCCGTGAGCATCATCGGCCTGGATCGCTACGTCGCCGACGGCATCCTGACCACAGGCCAAGCGGACTTCCTGCGCCGCGCCGTGCGCGAGCGCCAGAACATCCTGATCGCGGGCGCGACCAGCAGCGGCAAGACCACGCTCGCCAATGCCTTGCTGGCCGAGATTGCCGCCACCGGCGACCGCGTGCTGGTGCTCGAAGACACCATCGAGCTGCAATGCGCAGCCCGCGACCATGTGCCGCTGCGCACCCGCGCCGGCGTGGTGTCCATGACCGAGTTGGTGCGGGCCACGATGCGCCTGCGGCCCGACCGCGTGATCGTCGGCGAAGTGCGCGGCGGCGAAGCCCTGGACTTGGTGAAGGTATGGGGCACCGGCCATCCCGGCGGCATTGCCACCATCCATGCCGGTTCCGCGCTGGGTGCGTTGCTGCGCCTGGAGCAACTGATTCTCGAAGTGGCGGTGAACCCGCCCCGCGCCCTGATCGCCGAGGCGGTCAACGTGGTGATCCACATCGCCGGACGCGGCCGCAAGCGCCGCGTCGAAAGCATCGCCCGCGTCGTCGGTTTCGACGGTGTGGGCTACCGGCTGGCGGATGCACTGGAAACGCCGTTTCCCGAGCTGACGCCGGTTCCTCTTGCAGCCGATGCCGCTGCGCCTTCCCCATCCCTTGACCAACCTGGAGAACTGCCATGACGCAGATGCACGTTCCTGCTTTCCGCTTTTCCGTAAATCCGCTTCCCCACCTGTCCAGCCTGGCACGGCTGCGCAGCCTGGCCCGCCCTGCGGGGCAAGGGCTGCTGCTGGCCGCGCTGCTGTTGTTCCTGGCCGGAACGGCGCAGGCCGCCGGTTCCTCGATGCCGTGGGAAGGCCCGCTGCAATCCATCCTCGAATCCATCCAGGGGCCGGTGGCGCGCATCGTCGCGGTCATCATCATCATCGCCACGGGCCTCGCGCTGGCCTTCGGCGACACATCGGGGGGCTTTCGCAAGCTGATCCAGATCGTGTTCGGCCTGTCCATCGCGTTCGCGGCTTCGAGCTTCTTCCTGTCGTTCTTCAGCTTCTCCGGCGGGGCCGTCGTATGAGCGGGCCGGACAGCTTCGCGGCCGGCTTTGAAGTGCCGCTGCATCGTTCGCTGACCGAACCGCTCTTGATGGGCGGCGCACCGCGTACCGTGGCGATCGCCAACGGCACGCTGGCAGCCGCCGTCGGGCTGGGCCTGCAACTCTGGATTCCTGGCGTCGTGCTCTGGATCGTCGGCCACTCGCTGGCGGTCTGGGGGGCGCGCGTCGATCCGCAGTTCATGCAGGTCTTCGCCCGGCACATCAAGCACAAGCCGCTGCTGGACGTGTAGGGGGATGCCGCCATGCTGAACCTTGCCGAATACCGCCAGCGGCCCGCCTTGCTGGCCGACTGGCTGCCCTGGGCAGGGCTGGTCGCGCCGGGTGTCGTCTTGAACAAGGACGGCAGTTTTCAGCGCACGGCGCGCTTTCGCGGGCCGGATCTGGACAGCGCCACGCAGGGCGAGTTGATCGCCACCACGGCGCGGCTGAACAACGCGCTGCGCCGGCTGGGATCGGGCTGGGCGCTGTTCATCGAGGCCGAGCGCCGGCCGGCGGCGGATTACCCGCATTCCGACTTCCCCGAACCGCTGTCTTGGCTGGTGGACGAGGAACGCCGCGCCTGACCTATACCTATACGCGCCAGCATTTTGCAGAGGTCATGAAATCAGTAAATGAAGACCACGTTCCCGTGGTGGTGACCAGCCAGCGCGGCAAACCGGTTGTCATCCTTTCCCTCGACGATTTCCACGCTTATGAAGAAACCGCCTATCTGCTCCGTAATCCCCAAGGGGCCAAACGGTTGCTTGAATCTGTGGAGGAACTGCGTGCAGGCGGAGGGCAGACCAGAGACCTGACGGAATGATGATAAAATTCTCAACCGCAGCATGGGAGGACTATCTCTACTGGCAGACTACCGACAAGGCGATGCTGAAACGGATCAATCAACTTATCCGGGATATCCAGCGAGAACCGTTTGCCGGTATCGGCAAGCCGGAACCGCTCAAACATCAATTGGCCGGTTTCTGGTCACGCAGAATAGACAGCTGCCACCGCTTGGTCTATGCGGTTGAAGGTGATACGCTCCTGATTGCACAGTGTAGAGATCATTATTGAATAGCAGTTACTTGATACAGTGTATAAACCGTTTTCTGCTTCTAAATCAGCACACCGCCGCCAGAATCCCCCATGATAAACGCCGCACATTCTGCTGCGTGCGACATTGAGATCAAGTGACCCCCGTCAATCAGAAGATCAACCGTCTTCGGAGGCGGGATCACCAAGTCATGACTTCCGTGAAGCCGTATGACCTTGGTTGTACTCGGACCAAGCCCCTCCCAGTTGAAAATGGCAACACACATAGCCCGGACGAATCCGGGCTCGGCGCTGGTGAACATCTGTGCCAATTCCATCGGGATCTTACCTGCCAAAATCCGTAGCCAGTCAAGCGGGGCAATCTGAGCCAACGGGTGAAGGGCCGTAAGCAGCGTGCTGATTTCTTCTTTACGGGCTGCGCTGCCAATCAAATACAGGCGGGAGATGTCCCGGATCTTGCTAATCTCGCAGGCGACCATTCCCCCGAGGGATGCGCCAATCAAGACATCTCCATCGTTGATATGGTATGAGTCGCACATGGAGTGAGCAACCTCGCTCAAACTCTGCTCCCCGGCATAACGCACCCAGTCATGCGCTACAAATCCAGGAATGCTTGTCCAAGGTGCTGGGTACATTCTATGGTCGGCGCCCATACCGGGCAATGCATGGATCATAAAGTTACCGGTTAACGGGGCTGAGGCACCACCGGCTTGACCGGTGTTGCCGATGGTTGGAACTCACTCTTTCTCCATGGCACACCTTACGCATAACACATCTCTGGCAGGTGTGTCATGCAAAACTCCGTTGCGCCATACAGCCCGCGCAATCCCCGGTTATCCGACTATTACCGCTGTGTTGAGGATTATTTCGAGGAGCTGGAGCGGGTACACGAGGAGCGGTATCAGTCCCGTTTCGGGTATCTGAGACCTGAAATCAGGTTAACGATCTTTCGTTACCTAGACTGCGGCTGTCTGCACAATGGTTTCGCCCGTGTGAAGTGCGATGACTGCGGTCACGAATATCTGGTCGCTTTTTCCTGCAAGCGCCGTCACTTCTGCCCGTCATGCCATCAGAAACGGGTGGTGGAGTTCGGCGAATGGTTTCTCGATGATCTTGCCGTCACCGTACCACATCGTCACATTGTCTTCTCCATCCCCAAGCTGATCCGCCGCTGTTTCCTGTTTGATCGCACACTTCTTGCCGATCTAAGCCGCACCGCCTGGGAGACGCTGAGAGAGTACATGACAGGCACAGACAACTCCATGCCCGGCTGCGCCTGCTCCATCCAGACCTTCGGCGACTTCCTCGGTTTCAACCCTCACTGCCACATCATAATATCCGATGGCACCTTTGACGAGCATGGCATCTTCCACATCACTCCGTATTACGATTTCCACGCACTGGAACAGCTCTTCCGGCACAAGGTCTTGAAGATGCTGCTGGATAAGGGTGCCATCACCCAGTGGCACATTGATCTGCTCATGTCCTGGCATCACAGCGGCTTCAACGTACATATCTGCGAGCCGATAGCGGCTGATGACCGCGACGCCTTGGAGAAGCTGGCCCATTACATCATCCGCTGCCAGTTCTCGCAGGAGCGGATGACCTACATTGAACAGAGCGGCACGGTCATCTACCGCTCAAAAGACGGCCACACGACCAAAAGCTTCAGCGCCCTTGACTGGCTGGCTATGATCATCAGCCACATTCCGCGGCATGGCGAGCAGATGGTGCGCTACTACGGCTACTACAGCAACGCCGCCAGAGGCAAGCGCAGGAAGCTAGGGATGGACGACAACGACACACCGCAGATTGTCGAACAAGAGGCCGACACACCATATCGCAAAAAGTGCCGTGCCAACTGGGCCAGGCTGATCCAGAAGGTCTACGAGACCGATCCGTTGACCTGCCCGAACTGCAAAGGTGTCATGCGGATACTGGCGTTTATCGAAGAAGAGCCGGTGATCCGCAGGATTCTGGATCATCTGGGGTTGTGGGATGTCCCGAAGCGGCAACCGCAATGTGGCAGGGGGCCGCCGGTAATAGTGGAAGCTGAACCAGCGCTGGTGTACGCCGACAGCCAGATTATTGAGTATGAAGAGGCGTACTTCATCCCGGAATACCTGTGAAGCCGGATAATACGGGGCGTTGCAGCAGGAATGGTGTGTGTTGAAAATGGCGAAAATGTGGTTTTTTGCTGGTCAGGCGGCGGCAATTGCAAACAATGATGCAGATTGAACCGTCATCAGGCCAGAATCTCCCCGGATAGTTCCCGATTTCCCCCCAAAAGTCCCGATAATCCATTGACGTAATCCCATTTCCAGTGGTATACAGTCTGCATCGAAAAAGCAAATTCCTATTCCTGAGATGGCGATAAACCTGCCGATGTATGTTGGTCAAGACCTCAAGGGTTTCCTCTGCATCAGTACCTGCCGGGGTAATCAACTCCAACATGGCCTCGGCAAAATCAGTGGTTATCTGCTCATGGGTCAAGGCCGAGCCAAGCGAAACGGGATGGGAGGTAGTTACCAAACGGGCATCCCCATCTACCCGTAACGATTCCCGCTCAATACCGCGACGAATTCCTTTTAACGCCGCAATATGCTCTGGTTGTGACAAGGCTTCCAGATGAGAGTACCGCGAAAATTCCAGATTCATTTCATTGTTCCGCTTCATCGACTTGCCAATCCCAGTTCGATACTGTCCATCATTTTGCCACTGATATTAACGTCAAAAGCTGCTTCGATTTCACGGATACAGGTCGGACTCGTGACATTGATTTCAGTCAGTTTGTCACCAATGACATCGAGGCCGACGAAATAGAGTCCCTTTTCCTTAAGTACCGGTGCTACAGCTTTGGCAATTCGCCAATCGGTTTCCGACAAAGGGCGTGCCTCACCACGGCCACCCGCTGCCAGGTTGCCGCGGGTCTCACCGTTGGCCGGAATGCGCGCCAGACAATACGGAATCGGTTCGCCGTTGACCACCAGAATCCGTTTGTCGCCATCACTGATTTCCGGAATATATTTCTGCGCCATGGCATAACGTTTGCCATGTTGGGTCAGGGTCTCAATGATGACACTTAGATTACGATCTCCCGGTTTTATGTGAAAAATGGAAGCACCGCCCATGCCATCAAGAGGTTTGAGAATAATGTCATTGTGTTCTGCATAAAACTGACGCAGCTTAAATGGATTCCGGCTGACCAGAGTTTCTGGCGTCAGTTCGGAAAACCAGGCGGTAAACAGCTTCTCGTTGGCATCGCGCAGGCTGCGGGGGTTGTTAACAATCAGCACCCCTTCAGCTTCAGCACGCTCCAACATATAAGTAGCGTAGATAAACTCGGTATCGAATGGAGGATCTTTACGCATCAGGATCACATCCAGATCTGCCAATGGAGCATCCAACCCTTGTCCAAGCCGATAAAAATCGCTGCTTTTCTGCTCAACCTGCAAAGGCTTCATCGTCGCATGGGCACGGCCATTCAACAGATAAAGGTCCTCCATCTCCATGTAATAGAGCTCGTACCCACGAGATTTGGCTTCAAGCAGCATGGCCAGACTGCTGTCCTTCTTGACATTGATTTGACTGATGGGATCCATGACGATACCAAGTTTAATAGTCACAATTTCTTCCTAACCTCGTTGCCATTAAATGTTTTTTCTATTCAAAAACTGGAGCCACTATTGAATAGTGGCTCAGTAAGGTTCCAATATTGTGTCAGGGTTAAATCAGGAAATAAGCGATTGCCAATCCGACCGTAGCGGTAAGCAGCAAGAGTGTCCAAATGAGTCCTGAGCCTTTACCCCGAACGATCATTTCAGCCATAACGACAAGACATACGCCACCGACACTCTTAATCAGGACGAAGATGCTGAACGGCAGAGTGAATAACAAATAGCATCCCGAAATGAGGATCAAAGCGTATCCAAGATAGAGGATGCCATGGGCAAATTTTTTAAGACCCGCGTTGCCGGAGAAAGCAGCTAAAATAAAGCTGACGATAACAACTAAGGCTGAAATAAAATGGGGCGGTTGGTTGATCAGTGCGAACGAATTCATGTTGTTTTTTCCTTTTCAATAAGTTTGATCAAATACCAGCAATAAGATTCGAGCTCGTTACTCAACTCTTACTGCCTCGTTTAGAAAGTTGCGTTATCCCATCGCCACCAAGGGGCGAATATCGGTAACATCAAAAACCACGCCTGCGACTATCATATTGGCAGCATCAGGTCCCGCGACTTCAGAGATGGCCTTTTTGACACCATCGATAATCGGACCTTCCTTTTGAATCTCACGAGTCTTCAAATAGAGTCGATATCCAGGTGTGGTGAAAGTAACCGGACTTTCATCGGCAACGAAAAAGACTGCAAAAGGGTTTTCTTCTAAATTTTCCAGAGACTTGTTGTTGCCCAAACCCATGACGATCTTCCCCTCTTCCGACAGCTGAGGGCTCCCGAAATAGGCAACGTTGGGCTGCCCTTGCTTATCCGCCGTACCGAGGGTGCCAATGCGACCGGGCTTATTGACGATTTCAAGAATTTCTTTGTTGAGCTCTACCATTTCATTCTCCTTCGGAATCAAATTAATGCTGCGTTAATCAATCATGCTTTGTTTTAAACGGAGCATACGGAGCATTCAGTCAACCGTCTGTAGCCGTTGTTACATCTGGTAAAAGATGAAACACAAATAAGTTTCTGCGAGCAGCCCACCTTGATCGTTCGCTCAAAATAATAGACGAGAGGATACCCGTCAAGCCTTTTTGAGCATTCATTCAACTTTTTTTAAATAGGTAGACGAATGAACCTGGTAAAGCGTCGCTATTGACTGGCTAAAATGACATGATTGGTGCCAGATTGAAATTTTCAGGAATGATGAGTTTTTTGCAGATAACGCGATGATGGAAACTTGCTTAGATACTCAATGAGCCCATGGAACTGTTTTGGAATAATCGATAAATTTCTTAATCTCATCCAAATTCAGATTATCCGACCATTCAAAACCAATATCCCGCTTTAACTTCAGTTCGGTTAATCCAACCTTGGTGACCTGCCCGAACTGCAAAGGTGTCATGCGGATACTGGCGTTTATCGAAGAAGAGCCGGTGATCCGCAGGATTCTGGATCATCTGGGGTTGTGGGATGTCCCGAAGCGGCAACCGCAATGTGGCAGGGGGCCGCCGGTAATAGTGGAAGCTGAACCAGCGCTGGTGTACGCCGACAGCCAGATTATTGAGTATGAAGAGGCGTACTTCATCCCGGAATACCTGTGAAGCCGGATAATACGGGGCGTTGCAGCAGGAATGGTGTGTGTTGAAAATGGCGAAAATGTGGTTTTTTGCTGGTCAGGCGGCGGCAATTGCAAACAATGATGCAGATTGAACCGTCATCAGGCCAGAATCTCCCCGGATAGTTCCCGATTTCCCCCCAAAAGTCCCGATAATCCATTGACGTAATCCCATTTCCAGTGGTATACAGTCTGCATCGAAAAAGCAAATTCCTATTCCTGAAAAAGCAAATTCCTATTCCTCAGCGAATTCCAGGCGCTTGGTGAGGAAGCGGATGCGGCGGTCAATTTCACGCAACCGGCGTTTGCCATAAATGTAGTCGCCGTTTTCCGAACGATCGCCGTTGGATGCGGCCCAGGAGACGATGCTGACTACCTCCGGGCGTTCCTTTTTCACCAGGTGGGTCAATTCATCACGCAGGCGACGATGGCCGGTGGGCGTCATATAATTGCGGCTGCCCTTGGGGATTTGCATCTCGGGCGGCAAATCGTCATCGTCTTCATGGTCGCTTTCGCGCACAAATGCCTTGTTCATGCGGGTACTCCGGAAAATCTGTAACATGATTGTACTAAAACATACCGCCACGGGCGTTGCCCGCTGAGGACGGAGTGGGGCCGGCACAACTTAGAATGGCGACAGAACGGCGCCAGGGAGCGTTTTATGGGTAACCGACTGACAAAAATTGTAACCCGCACCGGGGATGATGGCAGCACTGGCTTGGCAAATGGCACCCGGCTGGACAAGTCTTCGGCCAGGATCAATGCCTTGGGCGATGTGGATGAACTGAATAGCCACATTGGCGTGTTGATCGCCGATACGCTCAACGCCGAAGACCGGGCTTTTCTGCTGGCAGTGCAGCAGGATCTGTTTGATCTGGGCAGCGAACTGGCTGTGCCCGGCAACACCTATCTGCGTGCTGATGCCTGTGGCGATCTTGAGTGTTATGTTGCGCAACAGCATGTGTATTTGCCGCCGCTACGCGAATTCATTTTGCCCGGTGGCAGCCGTCCGGCTGCGCTGGCGCAAGTGTGCCGTACAGTGGCCCGGCGTGCAGAGCGGTCGCTGGTGGCGGTACAACGTGCTGACGGCGATCTGTCGGCTGCATCGCTGCAATATCTGAACCGCTTGTCGGATGTGTTTTTTGTGTTGGCGCGCCGTATCAATCAGCATATGGGCGTGGCTGATCCGTTGTGGCGCGGCGTGAAGAAATAGACTCTTTGCTGTTGTTAAACAAAACGCCCCGGCTTAAACAAGCCGGGGCGTTTTGTTTGGAGTGGCGTGCGATTGCGCTTCAGAACGCATCACCAGGTACACGCACCCAGCCTTCCATCAACACGCGGGCACTACGGCTCATGATGGCCTTGGTGACCGTCCAGTCGCCGTTGACCTGTTTGGCTTCGGCGCCCACGCGCAAGGTGCCGGACGGATGGCCGAAGCGCACTGTTTTCCGCCACCGACTCCACCGCTGCTCGGGTCACCTCACCTTCATCCAGCTGCTCCGTGTCCCGCCCTACCAGCCAGCTTACCCGCTGCCGCGCTTCTGCCAGATCACCAGCTTGCAAAGGCCGGTAAACAGCCAGGGCATGGTCATGCAGGGAGCGGGTTGCAAAGCAGGTATAGAGCAGCAGGATTGCTATGATATCTCCTGCCAGTGGATGCAGCAGAGCAGCTCCCTTTAACAGCCCAAAACCGATCAGGGTCGTACTGCCCACCACCCAGACAACGGCAACAATACCAGCCAGTTTTGGATTGGCAATCAGACGGCGCAGCGATGCTTCAGAACGCTGGGCCAGCCAGCCGATCCCCTGCACCGGATGGGGCAGCCAGCGCGGGTCGCCCAGCAGCAGGTCCAGCAGGATTGCCAGTAGTATTTGTTGGTAGAGAGGAATCACAGACTGTTAATAGCACGCGGATAACACGGATTGAACGGATTTTCGCAGATCATACAGAATCAGCGCCTTGTATTTATTGTCGCTATGTACTAAGTTATGTACATATTCATCAGGAGGTACCAGCAATGAATGCCCTGACCTATACCTATACGCGCCAGCATTTTGCAGAGGTCATGAAATCAGTAAATGAAGACCACGTTCCCGTGGTGGTGACCAGCCAGCGCGGCAAACCGGTTGTCATCCTTTCCCTCGACGATTTCCACGCTTATGAAGAAACCGCCTATCTGCTCCGTAATCCCCAAGGGGCCAAACGGTTGCTTGAATCTGTGGAGGAACTGCGTGCAGGCGGAGGGCAGACCAGAGACCTGACGGAATGATGATAAAATTCTCAACCGCAGCATGGGAGGACTATCTCTACTGGCAGACTACCGACAAGGCGATGCTGAAACGGATCAATCAACTTATCCGGGATATCCAGCGAGAACCGTTTGCCGGTATCGGCAAGCCGGAACCGCTCAAACATCAATTGGCCGGTTTCTGGTCACGCAGAATAGACAGCTGCCACCGCTTGGTCTATGCGGTTGAAGGTGATACGCTCCTGATTGCACAGTGTAGAGATCATTATTGAATAGCAGTTACTTGATACAGTGTATAAACCGTTTTCTGCTTCTAAATCAGCACACCGCCGCCAGAATCCCCCATGATAAACGCCGCACATTCTGCTGCGTGCGACATTGAGATCAAGTGACCCCCGTCAATCAGAAGATCAACCGTCTTCGGAGGCGGGATCACCAAGTCATGACTTCCGTGAAGCCGTATGACCTTGGTTGTACTCGGACCAAGCCCCTCCCAGTTGAAAATGGCAACACACATAGCCCGGACGAATCCGGGCTCGGCGCTGGTGAACATCTGTGCCAATTCCATCGGGATCTTACCTGCCAAAATCCGTAGCCAGTCAAGCGGGGCAATCTGAGCCAACGGGTGAAGGGCCGTAAGCAGCGTGCTGATTTCTTCTTTACGGGCTGCGCTGCCAATCAAATACAGGCGGGAGATGTCCCGGATCTTGCTAATCTCGCAGGCGACCATTCCCCCGAGGGATGCGCCAATCAAGACATCTCCATCGTTGATATGGTATGAGTCGCACATGGAGTGAGCAACCTCGCTCAAACTCTGCTCCCCGGCATAACGCACCCAGTCATGCGCTACAAATCCAGGAATGCTTGTCCAAGGTGCTGGGTACATTCTATGGTCGGCGCCCATACCGGGCAATGCATGGATCATAAAGTTACCGGTTAACGGGGCTGAGGCACCACCGGCTTGACCGGTGTTGCCGATGGTTGGAACTCACTCTTTCTCCATGGCACACCTTACGCATAACACATCTCTGGCAGGTGTGTCATGCAAAACTCCGTTGCGCCATACAGCCCGCGCAATCCCCGGTTATCCGACTATTACCGCTGTGTTGAGGATTATTTCGAGGAGCTGGAGCGGGTACACGAGGAGCGGTATCAGTCCCGTTTCGGGTATCTGAGACCTGAAATCAGGTTAACGATCTTTCGTTACCTAGACTGCGGCTGTCTGCACAATGGTTTCGCCCGTGTGAAGTGCGATGACTGCGGTCACGAATATCTGGTCGCTTTTTCCTGCAAGCGCCGTCACTTCTGCCCGTCATGCCATCAGAAACGGGTGGTGGAGTTCGGCGAATGGTTTCTCGATGATCTTGCCGTCACCGTACCACATCGTCACATTGTCTTCTCCATCCCCAAGCTGATCCGCCGCTGTTTCCTGTTTGATCGCACACTTCTTGCCGATCTAAGCCGCACCGCCTGGGAGACGCTGAGAGAGTACATGACAGGCACAGACAACTCCATGCCCGGCTGCGCCTGCTCCATCCAGACCTTCGGCGACTTCCTCGGTTTCAACCCTCACTGCCACATCATAATATCCGATGGCACCTTTGACGAGCATGGCATCTTCCACATCACTCCGTATTACGATTTCCACGCACTGGAACAGCTCTTCCGGCACAAGGTCTTGAAGATGCTGCTGGATAAGGGTGCCATCACCCAGTGGCACATTGATCTGCTCATGTCCTGGCATCACAGCGGCTTCAACGTACATATCTGCGAGCCGATAGCGGCTGATGACCGCGACGCCTTGGAGAAGCTGGCCCATTACATCATCCGCTGCCAGTTCTCGCAGGAGCGGATGACCTACATTGAACAGAGCGGCACGGTCATCTACCGCTCAAAAGACGGCCACACGACCAAAAGCTTCAGCGCCCTTGACTGGCTGGCTATGATCATCAGCCACATTCCGCGGCATGGCGAGCAGATGGTGCGCTACTACGGCTACTACAGCAACGCCGCCAGAGGCAAGCGCAGGAAGCTAGGGATGGACGACAACGACACACCGCAGATTGTCGAACAAGAGGCCGACACACCATATCGCAAAAAGTGCCGTGCCAACTGGGCCAGGCTGATCCAGAAGGTCTACGAGACCGATCCGTTGACCTGCCCGAACTGCAAAGGTGTCATGCGGATACTGGCGTTTATCGAAGAAGAGCCGGTGATCCGCAGGATTCTGGATCATCTGGGGTTGTGGGATGTCCCGAAGCGGCAACCGCAATGTGGCAGGGGGCCGCCGGTAATAGTGGAAGCTGAACCAGCGCTGGTGTACGCCGACAGCCAGATTATTGAGTATGAAGAGGCGTACTTCATCCCGGAATACCTGTGAAGCCGGATAATACGGGGCGTTGCAGCAGGAATGGTGTGTGTTGAAAATGGCGAAAATGTGGTTTTTTGCTGGTCAGGCGGCGGCAATTGCAAACAATGATGCAGATTGAACCGTCATCAGGCCAGAATCTCCCCGGATAGTTCCCGATTTCCCCCCAAAAGTCCCGATAATCCATTGACGTAATCCCATTTCCAGTGGTATACAGTCTGCATCGAAAAAGCAAATTCCTATTCCTATACACACAATCACCCTTGATAATAACGTAATCGCTTTCAAGCCCTTTTGACCTGTGCAGCGTATGCAGCGCGACTCCTTTGTACTGCTTCGGGAGATCCGAAAGTCCGATCAAGCCTTCGTTTGTGCGAGAAAGGATAAATATGGAAGACAGGGGATTTTTGTTTACAAGCAGAGAAACAAGTCTTTTTATGTCATCGTCACTTGCTATTCCCATAAACACGGCCGGCAATGGCGGAGACTTAACTTGTGACACACCATGCTTGCTGACAGCCCGGTCAAGGACGCGAGATACAACAACCTCTGCCGCATCAATGACCATCTGGCCACTCCTGAAGTTTTCCGGCATCACAAACGTGGCGGGCTCAGGGAAATACCGCTCAAAATTGATAAGAAAGTCCGGGTCGCTGCCGCGCCATCCGTATACAGACTGCCAGTCATCCCCGACTGCCATAAGCGAAGGAGTGATTCCTGACGCACGCAGCGTTTCCTGGACACCTATTACCCACCGGACGATTTGGCCAGAAATATCCTGGAACTCGTCAATCAGTAAGTTCGCCATTGGCTTAAATTTATCGAGTCCAAATTTTAGTATGTTTTCGCGTTCTGAAAGATGCAGAAAAAGCTCATCATAGGTGGTCATCTCCATCGACTGCAAAGACTTTGTGAACACCGGCCAAAAGTGAGCCAGAGCTAAACAGACATGACACTCCATTTTTGCTGATTCTTCATTTTTTAAGCGAGCTGCAATTTCTTGTGCAGCCGGCACAACATCGATACCCATACTCAGGATAAAGCTGGCGGTCTTATAAAGCAGTTCGAAAATACTGTAAGGCTTCCGCTCACCGGCGAGATGGACCTCAAAGGCAGGCAGTTTTTTTTGCTCAGACAAGGCACCATCGCACCAGGCAAGCATGGATTGCAGGCGTGCAAGGTCTGACTTGTTTTCAATGTAGAGGTAATGCTCGGTAGAGATGGCAGAGAGAACTTTGAGGCGTACGGTGTTTATGAAGCCAAAGTTACGGATACTGTCAATTGGATTCGCGATCTGGCCAGCATACTCGCCTAACCCACCGTTTCCCAAGATAATAGGCACACCACTGTCCTTGATTCGGCCATTGGCATGCCATGAGTCGCCCCTGCTGTTTTTGATGGGACTAATCTCCCATTCAACACCAGGTATCCCCGTCCGTAAATTTTCTGACCAAATCCGGTTAATTTCAGTGGCAAGCAACTGGTCTCGCTTGCTCGCCACCGCTATCGCTTTTTCAAGGCTCTCGCTGTCTTCATATTTAAGTCCATGCGGCTTATCAAACGCCAACATCATAAGGTCAATAATAATGCGCTTGAATTCTGGATCACTGTAAAAACAATCGGCAAACACTTGCCTCAAAACACTCATTTGCCGTGGATTTAAGGCGCCTGGATCTGCAACAATTCCTCCTGCTTCTTCGCCCTGAGGCATCGGCTCTCCCTGTTGCTCAAAAAATGATGGCCCCGCTCCCCCTCCGGCCGGCATGCTTTGAGAAATAAGTAGAGAATGAAATGTTCTGACTATAGATTTCACAACCCAAGGAGAAGCTGATATCCCGAAATCATTGAAGTCCCTTGTCAACTTTTCAATAAAATCCTTTCGAGATGCCTTGGTAAAGGTGACAACAGTTATCTGGTCAAGTGGGATATTGAGATACTTGTGCATGTAAACTACACGCAAAGACAAGCATGTTGACTTGCCAGAACCAGCACCTGCGATTACTCTCGAATTAAGAGCCCCTGAGATAATCACATTCCACTGGCTCTCGGTTGGTCTTTCTCTGCCGCAACCGACCAGGATAGCGTCCATGCTTCTTTTGTTGTTAGAAGCGAAGTCATCTTCAACAGGAGATCTCAATTTTTCCGGGGTGCAACCCTGGATGCTCTTCGTTTCTTCAGCTTGCCCTTCTTCACTACTTAAAGCGCAAGCTGGCGGAACAGCATCTTGCCCTAAGGTGGCAGGTCTTGAGTCAAGGCTCTTGGCCGCATATTTTTCGTAAAAATCCTCCTGCGGCTCAGTCAGTATTGCTGCTTCGCGTGCGATTTCGCCTGCTTCTTTATTACAGTTTTCCTCATTAGGCCCGCTCTGCACCGGATTTATTACTGGAGTCACAGACTGAAGCTTTACCCCCGCCCTTCTGGCTTTAATCTGCTCAATATCCTCAAACAGTCCCTGTCTGTCCAGATTGACCATCAGGTTTTTTATAGCGTCATCGCCACGTTTTCTCTCACTCGACGTAGTGATTTTTTTCATTATCTGTTTTTTTGAACCCAAGAATTGTAGTCCGCCATACGCGAATGCACTTACAGCCACTCCGAGTCCTATCAAGCCAATCTTTTCCATTACGTGCCTCTTCCCGCCTTAATCCGTTTTGTGTTTTGCCCACTCAAAAGGAGCGGCATCAAGCTCAGGAAATTCGCTGAATTTTGTCAACCAACGATTGGCTGCTTCAACCTGGTGGTCTGTGAGGTAGAGTTTTGTCTGGAGATCGGCAAGAAGCTTTGACAAAAAATTTCGCTTGTCTTCAGGAAGCATTAAAATAGCCTGAGACAGACAGTGGCTATACGCATAGCAAGCCTGCAGGTTTTCCATGGACAATCCCGGAAACTTGGAAGCAGGTATTTTGGCCATCAACTTTTTTACAAAATCCCTGTCATGGTCACTAAGCGCCCCACCTTCCTTGTATCTATTAAAGACACCGTCAAGTAGCTCAAACCCAGGTATCGAGAAACCTCTCAATTTTTCATAACGGAGAATCAGATACTCTTCTTCAAAACTAAACTGAGATCTTTTTACTTTTGAGGAGGCTCTTTTGAGGGAGACGCCTTCAGATGGTGGGTTCCGTGAGGCGCGGGTAAAATCTGGATAGACCTGATTTTTGGCTCCCGGCACACGCCGTTCCACGCAAGTAGGACCATACGGATGTTCAGCACCAGCAGGAGTTTTAACAATGTATGCCGTGCCTGAAGTCAGGGGCCTGTGACATGCAAAACACCGAGTAGACGCCGGGACAAAATCAAGACGATCCACCCTCAAGACACCTGTCAACTGTCGTGCCACCGCGCCTTTGTGTGGATGCTCCACGCTAACCTCAACAGTCCCTATCCCCTTTGACGCCGCCTTGACCACCTCAGCCAGACGTGTTGCCAAATCTGCTCCCGACTTAGACCCGTCTGATTTAATCTGCACCGTCACCATAAGTTGTCCCTATTTAACCGCTGTGTCAGCTGATTGAAGCATGGCAATCGCGGCCACAATCTTTACGCCAGAAACATCGTCGGCCCCGCGCAGAACCTTCGTTACGCCAGTTGACCTATTTATAATCACGGCGCTCGGAGTCATGCTTATGTCGTGAATCTTGCAAAAGTTGACCGTCTCTGCGACAAGGCGCCGGACTTCCCCTTCTTTTGCCGGCATAAACGCAATACCCGCTTCTTTCAACGCCTCGATAGCCTCTACGTCTGTAACGGACTGTTTTTTAGATGTAAGCCCATCAAGAATTTTTCTTCCCTTCTGCACGTCTTGGCGGGAGTTCAATAGCAATGACACACTGACAGGGACGACATTAAGAGATGCCATATGGACTGGCATATCAAGCCATGTATAACGGGCTTTACTGGCTACATCCGGCAGGCTTTTTTCAATGTCCGGTTGAATTTTTTTACAGTATCCGCAGTACCAGTCAGCGACCAGATATACATCAATCGGCGAATCCGCCTTGCCAATCCAAATATCAGCGTGTTCCAAAGGGTTAAGCAGTGAGTCTGGCGCCATACCCGACAGCAGACGTTTAGCTTGGGAACTAAGTGCAACAGGAGTTTTTTTCACACCGGCAACTGCTACCGCGAAGCCGCTTATAACAGTAAGTAAACATATAAGCGCCACCCCTGCAAAACGTAATACCGGTTTTGCTTTGCCTTTATCAACTTCCTCGACCAACCCACTCGCAGCCTTCTGCCTCAACCGGTCTCTGTTAAGCTCGTACCCCCGCATAACAGCAATCAAAACCACTACCGCGCAGATCGACAGACAAATGGGACACCACTGATGCACGCCAAACTTTTGGATTATTACAAAATAAATTTCTGCCCCGACCCCAGCCAACACTAGCGCATCAAACACATAGTATCGTTTTTCACGAGCATAGGACGCGATGGCAAAGCTGCCTGCTAGCAGGGAGAAATAGAAGACGCCCATATACGCGAAGCGAGTGCCAAATATCCTGTAGTCAGAGACAGCCGAACATCCACCGGTACACATATCGCTTAACGAAAAGAGCGACAGCAAAATGCCCCCCCAAAAAGCTCCATGAAAGGCCAGGCCCAAATTCGCTCTCGCTTTAATTTTTTTGATTATTGTGGTCATCCTCTTCCTCTACTCAAACAGATCCCACTGGATCTCGTCCTGGATTTGCACTTCTCCTGCAAATTCTACGGTTGACTTAGCCCGCTCGTGCTCAACAAAGCACCTCCCGCCAGCATCATCTTCAAAACAAAAGTAAGGGTCATCCACCCCAAGACAATCAAGAAGTTTGCTCGCAAGCCCAAGAGATGCTTCATAAACAACCACCCCCCTGCCCATCTCAACAGCGCCACCGATTCCCGCCAACAAACGTTCGTCAGGAGTGACAGGACAACCGGTAATTTCAAGTCGGTGGTGGCCAAAAGTGGCCAACAACTCGGAAACCACGCCACAACTTATCTCTTCACCATACACCGAGACCGCTGCCTCTACCGGGTACTTCAACCTCCCCAGAATGTCCGAAACAGCCTTTATTTGGCCCACCCCAGCAGACTTACTTATGACACTGCCACTAAATACCTTGCGGGTGTCCCTGAACTTAAGCTCACCACACCAAGCCAGCAGATGACCTTCTCTTAGCAGCGCTATGTCTATTGTTACATGCTGCATAAATTGCCAAACGCTCCCCCATTCTCGCTTTACGACCGGGGGAGCGTTTTTCAGCAACTACTTCTTTACCAAGCCGCTTACTGCATCCTTAAGCGACTTACCAGGCTTGAACTTGGGCACAACAGATGCAGCGATCTTGATTTCTTTGCCGGTTTGCGGGTTGCGCCCCGTACGTGCCGCTCGTTCTGAAACCTCAAATGTCCCGAAACCGACGAGCGCGATCTTATCTTTCGACGCCAAAGCCTTTTCAACACACTCGACAAAACCATTGAGGACTTTTTCAACCTCAGCCTTTTTAACACCAGATTTCTCAGACACCGCTCCGATCAACTCGTTTTTGTTCATAATCATACTCCTTAATTGTTTTTGCCATTACAGGCATGATATATATAAACTATCACAGTCTATATTTGTTGGCAACATTTTATGCCCTGCCGCCGGGCATCGAACCCGGTATTCCCCTCGGGATACCTTGCAAGAGAGGAAGGAGTTTGGATAAAAGTTGGGCGGTCAGCGGAAGAGGCTAAAATCCCCCGCCCTAGCAAGGTTACTCCGCGGCTCCCTCACCGCACGGCAGGGCGTACATCATTTTGCTTGATCCACATAATACGAAGCAGCTCCGGAGTTTTGCTTGTGTTTAGTCCTGGGGGATGAATACGAAGCAAACACCTGAGTTACTTCTTCTCGCTTAAGCTTGGCAGGACTGCTCCACCATTTGGCATCCTTAACAAGCCCAAGGTTTGCCCCTATTTCCTGCACTAGGGTCCCTTTGCTTGATGTGCTGGTTGAATTTACATATTTATCACCGTGTGTCTTTTTACCCTCATAAGAGTCTTTGCTCTTGACCACATCCATTACTAAAAGAACGAGGCCACCGACTATGCAAAGCCAAAAAACCACAGCTGGCAGCGCCATACCCTTATTACCTTCTAGCGGACCCATTCCTTGGCCTTTCCTGAATCCAGATGTACAAAACCTGCCTTAGGGTAGTAGCCTACCCCCCCTCGCCCCATAACATTCCTGGCGTACAAGGTGTACGAGCAGACATCGCGAGCAGACATACCAGGGACAGTAAAATCGATTGCCATCCCATATTGGTGCAACGAATTCCGGGCTACATTTTCATTTTTTCTGGCAAGCCAGGCGTTATAAGCTGGTGACCGGTACCCTGAATTAACCTGAATTTCAGGGACTCCAAGCAGCGCAGAGACATAGTTAAGTGTTTCGATTGTCGTTATATCCATATGCTGCCACGTACCGTCCTTGCAGCGCAAAAACCAGTTCAAGGCCGCAAGGATGTTTTCATCGTATTTGCCTTGTTGGTCCCTAAACCTGAATTCATAGCTTCCACCATGGATTGAACTTTTAAGGCGCAAAACACCAGGGCAAAACTCAGGGGTTGCACCTTTCAGATCTTGGACTGCTGGCAGGGGGCCTTCTTGCATATCTTCATGATCATCACCGGCCCAACCGTCCAGCCATTTTGCTGAGGCAAGAGCTCTTGATGGTACAGATCCTGCCCAAACCATTGCCGCAGAACATAAACCGAGCTTACAGATAAATTCCCTTCGCGAAACCATTCTACCGCTTTACCTCGCAAATCCGCTTTTGAGGGTCAAGAGGACAAGGCTTGCCAGATGCATAAACAGCCGACCGTACAGACGCAGGAAGCTGAACCGCTGGAATCAAATACGCTTGATGGGCTCCATGACGGGTTACAACCACCACGCCATCACCAAGAGACCCGACAACAGACACAACCATGCCTTTTGCAAGCGAACCTCCTACGTCGCGCCCAAGCCCATCCCACGGCAGGACATCTACATTTCTGTCAAGTTTGACATCCATTGCATGCGCTATTTTGTTACCGCTTTGCAACTCGCCCGCATACGCATCAATCGGCCCGTTATAAGACCAAAAAGTCACCACAGATAGCAAAGCTGCCAAGAAAAAAAATCTCATGTCATTTTTCCTTTTGCTCATTCACTTGCTTCATTTTTTTCTCAACAACTCGGGTTAATTCGGTCTGCAGATCCGGTCCTATTGACTTCATAAGCAGGTTTGATTTGTTGAGAATATTTTTAGCGCCTGGTTGGCTCACAAAATCAGCAAGCAATTTCATTTCTTCTGCATTGTAGATGTTAAGCAGGGCCTTTTTCATGGCAGATTTAATCTTTGCCATGTTGATTTCCTTCATGATGAAATCGACATCAGGGCTCTGCCCAAATGAGGCAACAAGAGCGGCATGAAGCACTTCATCTGGCTTGACTACAGCAAGATAGCGATCCACATCTTTTTCGTCCGCTTTAGCAGATCCCTGAGCAACAACCGGTGCCACATGTTTTTTTGCGCTAGGCTTTCGCTCAGCACAAAATGCGCCACTCGCCGTCAGAACCGATGATACGATTAAAACACAAGCCACAATTCTCTTCATTTAGCTCTCCAGTTACCCGTTGGTAGGATACGGTCAGTCCGCTGAGATGACCGCTCTTGCGCCGATAGACGCAGTTTTTTTATGTAATCGCTTTCTTTTTTTTGGTTTATCTGACCAAGTCCGCCACCCCCATCAGTGCGGCTTTCCATTTCCTTTTCATTGTTTTTGCTTTTATCCTTCTTCTTAGCGACGCTTCCTTCATCCTTTTGTCCATCTCTGGCATCCATTAGTGCGTAGACCGCAAGACTCACCCCTCCACCAATACCAAGAGAAAACATCAACGGCTTCAGCCAAATCATCTGATCACTCCCATAAACTAGACTGATTTTATCTTGTCAACAAAACCGGACATGAATTTAACAAAGCTCACAAGTTCGGCAGATAGATATTGATAGTCGAAGCGCCCAAGCAGCAGAGCTACCATCCCTGCCGCAAACATAATGGCACCAGCCGTGGCATACTCACTCAGCTCCCGTGTTATATAAAAATTTGCTCCCCACCTGCCGGTCCACGGCGTCTTGAGGGGGATTCCACCTTTACTCAGGGCGTCTTGAGCCAAGTGGCAAAGACAGCCGATCAACACGAAAAACATTACATAACTGGCATATGTAGGTTGCCTCCGCAAAGCAAACCAAACCAAAGCGGCTGGGACAGCATAGAGATACGGATAATGTGTAACAGTCCTATGGCTGATGACCCCTCGAAACTCCAAAGCATCAGGCAACACACATCCAAGCATTGCGCAACCTGTAGCAGCAAATGAACCGGTGGTTGAATACACCATCGCCAGCGTAGTGAGTTTGTGGTTTTGCCATCGCACAGTCTGCATTCCCCTCTATTAGATATATGTCCGCCCCCTGTGGCATTACTGGCAAAAAAAATGCCCCCTGGCTGGCCAGAGGGCATTAATACAGACATTTTTATTGTTGCTTCTATTGCGTCATAACTGACTCTGCGCGTTTCCCGGCATCACCACTTACTGAGTTCATATATGAAGCCATATCAGACGCCATATTAGATATCTGACTTGATATATCGGCTATGTATTCACTCAGGTCCAGCTGCCCCATATCTATCATTTGGAATTCGTCAGGTGTAAACCCGCGGCACCGAGGGCTTTTTGCGCTGCCCCAGCCTCCATCAACACCAAAAGACTGCAGTTGTGGCCGTCCTTGCTCATGGAATATTCGAGCAAGCTTTGACGCAAAGCAGCAGGATGTCTCTTTATGCGCCATGCACCAAGAGAGAAACTTTGTGTCACAATACACGCCAATCTTATGGCAATTGCCTTTAGCCTGTAGCGACCACTCTTCGAACTCTGACTTCGAGCAAGATGACGAAACCTTGTCCGGGTGACAGCACTTCTTGGTCCCGTAGGACGCCATCATGCCAGAGGAAATGGCGGGGGCAAAATCTTGAGCCAACTGTTTAGCCTGGAGTGCCCAGAGGCCGGCTACAGAGGCAGGAATTGTTGTTGTCGCATCAATAACTGTTTTGGTTGCCCCACCAGCAGCGTTATAGGTGATCATTACCGTTGTCTGCTTTTGAACTTCATTACCGAACATATCAGTAGACTTCTCAATTGATTTTGACGTGAACATCTCGGTAGCATTGCCGCTCGCGTCGACTGTCATGGTACCAGTATCTCTCATCGTTTGCGATACCTGTAAAATGTCTTTGCCAGATGCATCTGAAACGGTTTTTGTTGTCGTTGATATTGTACCATCAGCATTTTGGGTTGTACTTGAAACGGCAGGGTTGAAGTAGGCGAAGACGGCAGCACTCATCATACTGATCCCGGCTTGCATCGCCCATCCAGGCTGTATGCCAATCGTTGCCGCATCAATTGCCAAACTTACAGCCGAGGTAACAACTGAAGTAGCGATTGCGTTGGCTACCGCTGCAGCGGTCGACCCGGCCGCCAGAGTAACGCCTGACATCGCGGCAAAAATTGCCGCACCCATACCTGCTGTCACAACTGAAAGAACAATTGCTGCTACAATTTTGGCAACACTGCCAATCATCCCCCTGATATCATCTTTGGTGCAGCGCATATCACGGCCATTAAAGATGTATATCTGGCCTGCACAAGATCCGTCCGCATTTCGCGCACCGTCATCGGTGAGGTCGTTGGCCCCAACCGGATCCACGTCATTAGGATAGGTAAGCATCCCCGAGGTGTCGCTTTGGCACTGGTTCGGGGAGCAATACGTCATTGGGGTACCGTCCGGCTTCAGCGTGGTATCCCCGGAAATCTGTGAGCACGCCCCGCCTGTAGGACAAGCGCCTGAAACACAGGCGTTGCTGGTATTTGAGTAAACACCAACATCACAAATAGGTACTGCCTCACACTTGTCGACGGGCAGAGACATCCAAGTGAGATTCGACCCGCAAGTATGTACTGGCATCGCTACGCAGCGATCAATAGAAGGAGAAAACGCTATTGTCGCATTTTGGGGAGAAGCTGGGTCTGTAGGGCAAATAGGTGCGGCCGTACATACACTATTGTCCGTTGGGCTGACAGTATAAGCGGTCGAGCATTCTGCGACAACAAGAGCCTCGCACCTGTCTCGTGCAGGGACATAAGAACCATCCGTACACTTAACCTCAGAGACGCAAATACCATTTGTGTCAAGTGTCGTCCCGGCAGGACAAACCGGTTGTGCACCGCGATAGCAAACGTCATTCACACCGTCCAAAACCCCTGATGCTGTACACTCCACTGGCTTTGTACAAACACCGGATGCATCATATGTCCATCCTTCGTCACAGGCAGAATTTGCGTAGTAGCAGACATCGTAGGCCGGGTCCAGTATACCGGCGCTTATGCCGCAGAGAGCATCCGTGACGCACCTGTCAGCAGCAATATCCAGCTTTGTTCCTGACGGGCACATCGCTGCTGTAACCGTGTTTACGGTACACTGGGCCGGGACAGTTCCATCCTGTACTTCGCCGCCCGATGGGCAGGCTATTGAATCTGGTGTGCTGTGGCCACAAGCCGCATAAACATTGTAGCCCATGTTTGTGGCATGGCCCCACCCGCACCCCCACCCTGATATTGGCGACATGGATTCGTAACCACAGCTGTAGTATTTGATGTCCGTACAGCCCGCAGCCTGCAGATCGGTTTCCCCGCATGACGATCTTGGGAAATAATAAGGATCTATATATTGATCAGTACCGCGCTGACAGAGAGTAACATACCCCGCGCCTTCAACTTTTCCTGTGGGTGTCGTGACGTCACCCGTCAAATGAGTTCCGACAAACGGCCCGACCGTTTTTGTGCCAAGAAGCATCGTCAGAGGCAAGCTAAACGTATATGAGCTACCATAGACATATGTTACTGTACTGCCGTTTGATGCTATTGGGATTGCACTATCAAAAGTAACAGCTGCCGAGGCGTTATATTTAGTGACCTTTTGACAAACATTATCGGTGGTGTTGTACGTCCCTTCGGAGCACGTTGGCGTCGCCTCGCATCGGTTTGCCGAGGCTGAGTAACTTGTGTTCTGGGGGCATGAAACTGCCAACTCGCACCTGCTTCTTGCAGTTGACCACGTGTACCCATCATGACATTGCTTAATTGACTTGGAACATTTATCGAGGGTTGGTGAATAAGTCGAAGTGTACGTCTGACCAGATGGGCAGTTTGGTGGAGACAGTTCACAACGATTACGCACAAGCGAAAAGGAATAGCCATCGCTGCAGACCGGGTTTAGCTGACAGACGTCAAGCGTGCCGTTCAGCACGCCAGGCAAGCATTGTGCTGGTGCCACACATTTCCCTAGTGCGTTATCCAGGCTTGTGGCTGCAGTCGTACAAGGCAGAGGTGTTGTGAAACACACATCAGCATTACCGTCAAAAGACCCTCCTGTACAGGTTGGGTTCGCAATGATGCAGAGGTTGTCTTGCATGGTTGTCCCAGCCGGACACGCCTGGACTGTGGCTGAGCATGTATAGGACCCCGCATTGGTGCAATCAGTAAAACCGCTATAGTTACCCCAAGTGGTTATTATTTGTGTACACTGAGAAGGCGTAGGCGCTGTCCCTAAAGTGTAGCCAGCCGGGCATGTACCGAACTCTGACGGTGATGCGGAAGCCGCAGCTCCACCGAGTGAATATGATTTTTGTGGTTCATAACAACCATATTCATCGCAATATTGCTGATACACATAATACGTTTCTGAAACCGTAAGTTTCCCGGATGCGTCATAAGATTGTACAACCGGGTCAGGTTGCGGGCATTGCCATTCCCAACTAGGGACGTTCTTTGAACAAGAGCCTGCCCCACCCCAGGCATTTACATCCGAAAGGACAACCTTGCTGCCATCCCACGAAAAAGTGAAAGACACCGAATCCTGGGCGCACGGTGATGCGCAATATGTATTGGGATCATAGCCATTGCGGGGTTTATACTTAATGATTGTGTTTTTGTACGTTGCCTGCGCATAGCCGGTAATCCCTTGCGGATTCGAAACGCACTTGTTTAATGATGCGCTATATGTAGTCCCTGCTACACATTCCGGTGCTTTTTCGCATCGCCCACGTGCAGATACCCATAGATAACCAGGGGCGCACACGGCGTCGTTGACAGCAATACAGGTGTTATATGTGGCCGAGTATACCGTCCCTGCCACACACTCAGGCAACTTCTCGCATCGTAAAGTGCTGTTATTAAAAGAAAAATTTGCCGGACAAGATGTCGCTTGCGATAGTTCACATTTGTCTGTCTGGGGGTTATATATACTTTGAGATGGGCACTCTACTGCTTTAAAGCACCGCCCTACAGATTCATCAAAACTGTACCCGCTTGGGCAAGTCCGACTTATTTTTGCCTCACAGCGGTCGGTCAAAGGGTTAAATATGCCAGCATTATCAGGACATTTGGGTTCGATGACGCATCGGTCAATAGTATAGTCCCACTGATATCCTGACGGACAGTCTACTTTGATATGGTCGGCCTGACACATATCTCGATCAGTATTAAGAGTGCTCCCACTTGGGCAAATCGGGGGGTTGAGTACATCGGTGCACGGAAGCTTGTCTTCTGGACAAATATCGCCACCATCGGCCGTCTTAAGGCACTTGGAAAGACTTACGCCGCCCTGGTCCTTGCAGTAAGTAGCGCCAGCCTCTACATCTGGCAGGTTTTCTACCGGGATATCTGTAGGAGGAGTTGCCGTGCGCACGCAATCCAAGATAGTATTTGGCCACTCAACAACCCCCTTTAAGGCAAGTTTGACCGGACCATGATCTCCTTCGTCATACCACTTAGTATCTTGCCCTATTGCAACATAGTTTTCTCCGTAACATACTCGGTCCGGATGAACTGATCTCTCTTGTAGTGTGCAGTATCCGTCTGGCTGGCCCTCGGCAAAATTGGTATAGGTGCTTGTCCCGGCATCCCACTGGAACCTTTCAGGCATAACAGTTGTTGTCCCACTGCCCTCAATTGACCATGCAGGAGTTTTTTGAGGATCTTGCATGCCGATCCAAGCCTTATTACCCGACGACGGTGCCGGCACAAGGCTGAATTGATTGCTAAGTTTCGCGACAATCTCAGCAGCCTGGCTTTCGCTTGATATAACAGCCAACCGCCCACCGGAGGCCTTCGCCAAATCCTGGGCTTCCTGCCATGGCAACGGATTTTTTGTTACAGCATAGGTTGTCCTGCCATCAACTTCTGAAAGCACAAAAGATTCAAATTTATCGGTATCGCAAGCTGTTGAGGCCAGTGCCAACGTTGTGTCAAAAAGGCCAGTCATCAAAATTGAAGCCAGCAGCGTTACTGCGACAACAAGGGGTTTGTAAGTAAAAGACTTCATTTTCATAACATCTACTCCATCAGGTAGGGGATGCAGGGGTATATAAAAAAGAATTAATTAGTAGTTGGACGCGGGAACTGAAGAACAAATATTGTCATTTTTCAGTGTGTTGATGACACCCAGTCCTGCCATTGCCTCGCCGAAATCTTTGGTGTTGGCACACACGCATGCATCAACAACCGTTTCACCAGGATCAACCGGGCAGTAGTCTTTACCGTCGTTGTCAATCAGACAATTTTTCCAAAAATAGCGGTAACCAGCACCCGCGGCAGCAGGAGCGGTTCTTGCGTCAGAACTGACATCGAAGTGGGCCACTGTTGTATCCGCTGTAACCATCTTAGTTTTACACGCCTTTTCACACGGCATTTCAGCGGGCTCAACTCCAATCACATAGGTTTTGCCTATCCCGCCGTCGGTATAGGTCATTGTGTCACCATTGTGGGCTACCGTAGTCCTGGCTTCCTTAAAGCGAGACTCGTCAAAAGTGTAAGGTGCTTGGCCCGTCTTGCAGGTGTAGGTCCTCTTTTTTAGCCACCAATCCCGGCACATTTGTGTGTCGCGGATCTGTCCGGAAATAGTCTTACATACTTGCGATAGGTTAAATCCGGTCGGCATATAGTTGAACACCACTTCACGATCGTCCCATTGTTCGTCCTTGACTTTGCAATTTGAATCCGCCGCTATTGCAGCACACCCGTCGGTAATCGATTCATCCCACGTTTGAGCGGTATAGGTGAACACGGCAGAGGTGGTGATGACAAAATGCTGTACACCGGCACCAGCACACTGAGTTTGTGCCACCATGGGGAATGTTGTCATGCCAGGAATCCAGCTCACGGACTGGTTAACATTGCTACACCCATCACCAACAAGCTTGTAAATCATGTCAATTTTGGAAAGCGTGAACCCGTTCGCATAGTCTGGCCCGTCTGGGACAAACTTAAGCTGCCCAAGATCTCTGCTTTGCTCTAATCCACCACAACCTGGCGTGCAGCAACCTCCGTTGTAGTTGTTTGTTTGCAGATGCACATTGAGGCCGGTTTCCCCAAGTGTGTTGTAGGTCAAACACACGTAGTGGTCGCTTGCGGTCGAATCAATCAGCTGATCAGTGCCAAAAGTCTTGTCCTTCAAGGTAATTTGGGCATTGCGTTTCACTTCGCATGTTTTTGTTTGGGATCCTGGCTGGTTCGCGGCTACGCCCTGTATAATATTGAACATCGAGTTTGGCTGGGTCTGTTGGGATGTTATTTCAGACTGGCCTATTGAATCGACAGCACCAGGGTTATCTGAATAAGTCATCACTACGTCAGGTGTAGCAGATGAGTAGACAACTGGCTTGGGGACGTTTTTTGCTGTGTTATAATTGGGCCGATCAAGCTTAGTGCCATAATAGGATATGGAACCCAAACCGGAAGTTGCACTTGAAATTGCATACTCAGGGCGCTTAGACAAAAAAGCTGTAAGTATGCCAGAACCAAGATCACCAACAATTGAATCGAGATTAAGCATGGTGGTGTTGTTAAACCGCGCACAATAATTGTTGTAACAATAGCAGTTTGCAAGTTCGCTCAAGGTGGCTACCGGGGTTACGCCTACCGCACCATTCGAATCTGCAGACCACATTGAATATTTGCACCCGCTATAAGTGCCGGGAGAACATGCGATATACCCGTTAGAACAAACGCCTGAGATCATCTTTCCGGATTCAGCCAAAGTGGGGAAAGTGTTTGATATGTCGAGAGTCCCGTCGTTGTCGAGGTCCTGCTGGATAGTCACCGAAGCCACATCGCCTGTGGCTGGGTTTGGCACAGCCACCACCTTAAGCGTGGCCTTGTCCGAACCCTTGAAACTGTCTACAGTGAAGCTCTTTTTGCCATCGATTGTTTTTAGCGACCCCCCAGAGATCATAGGGTCGCTGACATTGGCCTTGAGTGCCGTGTTTGCCCCATACTGCGGCTTTATATTTTTGTTATAAATATTTGTTGCGCTGTCCTGCGGAGTCTCGGCCGACGCTATAAACGGAAAAGTACCTAAAAACAAAAGCATAAAAACCGCACTTGCATGCATCATCCTAATCCGCATAAATCCCCTCCAGCAATTGAAACTTTCCCTTACTATCTATATGTCCGCCCCCTGTGGCATGAAATCCGGACTTTTTTAGTTAAATCATCATTCACTTGTTTTTTTCGCAGATATGTGATATATATAAACCATCACAGTATACAGAAAGACGTGCTATGGAAAGCAAGCTACCAAAAATAATCAAAGCGTGGACAAAGCACCTGGAAGACACAGCTATTGCAACGGCCACTGTTAAAAATGATGGGGCTAAATCGCTCGTGATGCTTCCATCTGAAGTCATTGATGGAGATGTGCTTAAATTGACACCTGCAGCCGCTGACGTCATAAAACAAAACCTGCTCTCTGCGAAAGCACCAGACGACAGTCACGACATCTGCTTGCTGCTGCCGGTTGCCATGAACAAGGCCAGCAAGGGTAAAACAGAAGTAAGCGCATGCGTCGCTTACAAAATTGAGCCTACATTGCGGTCAACACTAAACTGTGCCAGCACAGAAGGATATTTTGAGGTCCCCCTTGACGTTAACGATCCAGACAAAACACAGGTTATGCTTCCTGTATGCCTTAGACTTTTGGACTTAGAGGAAACAGTCATAGAAAAATGCAGGACACAAGAAGGCCTCCGCAACTTCACCGCATCCCTGACAGGATCAGACAGTGCGGTAACTTTTCACCAGGTAGCGGAATCACTGATAGGTTTGGCCGTCAAAAAACAGAAGAAAACAAACTGCATCGAGCCCCGCTATGTTGTTCTTGCGAGACTCGATCTCGGGAAATATGAGGCAAACTTGGCAAAAGACTTAGAAGGCATTCTTAAGTCAGGCGGAGAAATAGCCAGCAATACACCTGCGCACAAATACCTCTTCGCAGACAAAGACCCTCATGCCGTGCCTATGGTTGACCCTGCGTCGATCTGGCTCGGGCAGGGGGCCCCTTACTCGTACGGTTATGGCCAGGCACAGGTCCTGCAACAGATACAAAACGATTCTGAGCCGCTTGTGGCAGTGCAAGGCCCCCCAGGAACAGGGAAAACAGCCCTTATCCTTGGCGCTATTGCTGACCAGGTATGCCGCCGCGCGTATGCTTTGGCTACTGGCCAACCCGATTATGACAATTTAATGCTTGTGACATCAGACACCAATGCTGCCGTTGACAATGTAATCGATGGGCTTAAACACGCTGTTGGAGAAAGCGCTGAGTGGTTCTGGCTCAATGGTGGCAACAAGGAAAAGACCGATAAGGAGTTATCGGAAAGGATGTTTGCATTCGAGGAATGGTTGAAAAACACTCCCTTCGACAGCAAAGCTTATGAACACGCGTCTGAAAAACTTCGGACGCTCGCTGACAAGGTTCTCACGCCGCACAAGTTATCATCGGCAAACAAGCACCAGTTACAGCAGTCTATTACTGACATGACGTCAGAGATTGAAAGACTGTGCAAGTTTGAAAAGGATATGGGAGACTACATTAAAAAGCTCGAACTTGATTATTCTGCCGCCCCAAAACCACCTGAGGGATTTGAGATGGCAATGGCCGAGGACGTCCTTTATGAAGCTGGTTTGCTAAAAAGGCAGATGGAACTACTTCACGAAACACTGAATAAGGAAGTTTGTGCGACAAAACTTATGCCATTAGTAAGAGAGGAAAGCTTGGTGGTGAAGTTCCTCTCTGCAGTCGGCATTATCAAGCAAAAAACAGAAGTAGCTTCGCACGACAGATCTGCTGTTTTCGAATTGGCAGAAAAAGAGACCACTATGTTCCGGTCTTTTAGAGATAAGGTAATCACAACGCTGCATAATTTTGGTGAAAGAGCTCCCACATCATCTATGGAGCTGGAAGCCCTCGTAAAGCGTATAGAAAGCCTATCAGCTCTCTACAAAACCAACCGGGAATCAGAAAAACTTATAGCCGACAAACTTGTGGATCTGGATAAGGCCCAAAAAATGATAGCGGAGAAATCAGATGCGGTTAACCAAGCCCAATCATCACTTGATGCCTGGGTGGACTTCTCGGAAAAACTGAGAATCGATAGTGCTCTTGTCAATACGCAGCATGAACTGTTTAACGCTTCCGTTGCCTTCTTGAGGCTTGAGGCCCTTAAGCGGAGTTCGCGCATGATACAAGTGCTAGAGCAGTTCAGGGGAGATGGGAGAGACAGAAGTGAAGTAGTTAACAGCCAAGAAAAAAGAACTTTACTGTCTTTGGCTTATCCTGTTCTAGCTTCCACGAGTTTATCCGTGAGGAATCTTTTGCCTGCTGGCCAGATGGGGCCTCAGCAAGGTATCTTGCGCCTGTGTGTAATTGATGAATCCGGCATGATTCCGCTTCACAAGGTTTTCCCGGCGATCTGGCGCGCTCGTAAAGCTCTGGTTGTTGGAGATCTCAAACAGTTGAAACCAGTACACCAAATGAGTGATCAGCAAATTGAGGCATACCACAATTATATGAGCCAACAGGGGTTCACTGTTGAGGAAATAGGTGTGTGGTCTCCGTACGAATCAACAGCATATCATCGCGCCTCACGCTGCCCTGCAGATGCAGGCACGATGACCGGTTATGCTCTGTTTCTTGAAGAACACCGGCGCTGTGCGCAGGAGATTGCAGACACATTCAAATCAATAGCCCGTTACGACATGATGGAGGTCTGCACCCCAGACCGGTCTACACTGGGAAATGAACGCATTTTGCGCTCCCTTTAAGCACCCCTTCCTTTACAAAAATGACAGCTATCCTATTTTTTGCCCTAACCGTGCTTACGGGTTGGGTTTCACCGAAACCACTAACACCACTTACCTCAAACCCTTTTTCTGTTGCTATCCTAGCCACCGCCTTGGCCCTTAACTCGGAAAGTTTCTGGTTGTAGGCCCGAGGTCCTATATCGCAAGTATGGCCTTCAACCCGTACCGTATCCCCACCGGCAGCCTTAAAATTATCAAGATAGGATTCAACGGACTTGCGCTCGCCTCGGCTCAGCACATGCCTGTCAAAACCAAAGTAAGCGACATAACCTTCAATTTCAGATTGCCCTGCCTGTACTGATGACGCTTTTTGCGCCAAACCATCCCCCACATCTGAAGGTACTGGCGCCACAAACGGAATCAATGGTGGATCGTTTTTTGCTACATCTTTGATTTTAGCCTCTTCGGCATACGGCGACAGACTTGCGAACCGTGGGCAGGCATCGCACAAGACATGTTGATTATCGCGAAGCAAAGACCGCACTTGCGGGCCATAAAAATAGTTATAAACGAGGGCCCGTGGCTCAGTGACACCAGTGTCATTTACTGTTGCTGCTTTCGCATGGGTCACCGCACCACCTACTAACGCAGCAGCAATCAACCCCACTGTGATGCCTTTTGAATAGAACCTCATCTGATCACCTCTGAAAATTTTCCCCTCAACATGTATATGTCCTCCCCCTGTGGCACTAAAACTTAGGTTTTTTAAAGATCACGCAAAAAAATCATTTAACCCAATCACGCAGAAATCAGCCTGCCTGCCAGAATTGGTTACTGGCGTCTGTTTCACATCTGCCTTTGATGTCTCAGACGGGCGATCAGGGGCTTTGGAAGCGGCCTGCAGCAAAGGCCTCTTTATCGTCTGACCAGTGGCTTGCATTTGCGGAGAACGGTCTTTTTGAATAACAGGCTTTGGGTTCAACGGTAGTCGCGGTTTTTGAATCTTTGCCGTCTTGGTCACTGCAGCTTGCGTCAAAACATCATCTGGCAAATCGGCCGCGGAGCCAGTATCACCAAACAACATTCTGCGCCCTTCCTGGGTTCGCAAGAAACGTCTGACCGCCATGCCGACCAATACACCGCGTTTGTGCCAAGAAAGCGTGTTCATCGCTTCTGCCTGCACGGTCTCCAAATGAAATGTTGCCTTTACTCGACTGTCTTTCATGCTGAATACTTGGATTCCAGCGCCTTGCTAATCACAAGGTCAAAACCAATAGCGTTGGAAAACTCTGGCTCTTGAGGAATGAATATGTTGATCCCTTTGCCGTTTTTAATCCCCCCGTCTGCCGGAAGCAAATTGGCTCCACCGCCAAAAATGACCACATTTTTGAATCTGGCGTTGACGCCTACGTGCGCAATCAGGTCGTTCGTGATATCCGACATCAGCGCCTCTACATATGAAGTCGCCGCACTTTCAATCTCTGGCCTAATGTCGATAAGTTCAAACCCTCTCTGTATCTCTTTTGACTCAATCAGCTGCGACAACTCAATTGGGGTAAATGATCGGCTGGAAGAATGATGGGCAATTAGCGGCAGCAGGTAGTTCATTGACAAGTCATGCACACCACGCTTCATCAATGTGTCACCCGAGACGATCTTTCTCTGTTCGGTATCATAGAGATTGTAGATGCAGGTGTTGAAGCCGATATCAATCCCGAGGATGTTTCCAGCAACACCGCCATCTGCATTGCAACTGTATTCAAAAGCTTTAATCCCTCCTAGCCCCTGCGGTATCACCATGATGTCGCTAAACCTTCCAAGATCATCAAGGGACTGACGCAGTGCCTGGTGGGCGTTCGCCATGCCAGCACTGTTTTCCTCCTCAAACTTAAAAAAGCTATACGGCAGACCAACAGCAAGACTCACTTCGCCTTCATAGGCATCCACCCCTGAAATCTTGGCCGCCTCGCGGACAAAGATCGGATAGTATGAAATCAACTCATCTAGCGTCTTGACATAGCTTGCACCGGTTTTAACCAGTACCTCGTCACCAACTTGAATGCCGTCGTGGCTTCTGCGCAATGCCGAACGGAAACGGCCCCGGCATCCATCAAATTGCCATTTCATTGCTGAAAACCCAAAGTCACACACCAATACTTTTGGCTGAGTCATAAATTGATCTCCTGTTTTTCAAATAAGCCTCTCTACTATCTATATGTCCGCCCCCTGTGGCATCCCATTCCCAGAAAATTTTAAACCCCCATCGAAACGGCGGGGGTTTTTATGATAACTGACTGTATTTACGATGTTATTTCTAAATGTGGCCAGATTAAATCTTTTTTGTATATTACAGTTACATCAGTCGTATATTACACAGACCAAATTGACTGCATAGTATATGTGGGTTTTTGCTGTAAGCACCCTATTCGATTGGTCTTTTGTTAAAATTAATAAATAGCCTATTGCATAAAGAATAATGCAATTGCAATACACATATGATATAAGCCTGATATAAAAGACAATTTAAATCCAGATGGGACGTCATAAAAATAAGGGAGGCCAGATGGGAAAAAGCAAAGGCATAAAAAAATCAAGATGCATATATTTAAGCGAGCAAGCCCTGGAAACACTTGAGCAATTCAAGCATGAGTCATGGAATGCCAGCGCCATCATTTCAAGCGCACTTATCCGCTATTATTCTGTGCTCGAGAGGGAGTGTCCCCAACTCAAGAAAAACGAATGGCTGGCTATATGCGATGTAGCTAACGCCCTGCCAAAGCATACGGACTCACGTCAGCACGACCCGGCTAGATTTTTATGGGCAAGCATAGAGGGCGCCGCAGAAGTGGATGGGCTTAGCGAAAAATGGGAAATTGATGGGAAAGAGTTAGCCTACAAGATCAAAGCAATGTCATACGTGCAGCAATGCGCTATTATAGAGGTCGCGTCCTTGTTCTGGTGTGCGCCAGGCAGTGACTACAGCGAGATGCTGGCATTTGCTAAAGCAAATATTACCGAGCAGGTCGGACAAATAAATGCCGCCAAAGATCATCAACCATAACGAGGCTACTCGACTCTTCCGGGATTAGCAGAAAACAGCCCAGAGAAAGAGATACGGCATTTCTGTAACCATTGGTTTGCGCAGCATAACTACTAACGACTACACCAAGCCTGCCGAGTAGCCCCAAGTTCCAACTATGTGGAGGTTCAGAAACCCTGAAGGTGTTCGCCAACTGTACTTTTGCCCGCAGTTGGTAGAGCCGATGGGGGGGCTAGAGGTGCCGGGACTGTTATCACGTACGCTGTTAAAGATGGGCTGATCAACCCGCTGCCAGAGTGTGACAAGAAGGTGCTGCTGCGATGGCTTAACGACAAGTACAGTCTCTAAAGGGGGGCCTTGGCCTAATGGAACCATTAAGCAAAGAAGAAAGAAAGATATTTGATAAACTTTCTGCACGAACAGCATCTGGTGAGATATTGACTGGTGAACACAAGGAATATTATGAGTATTGTGTTTGGAAGGATCGGCGTGCAAACGGGTCAGATCCTCGGATACCACCCGAAATAGAGTTGGCTGGCAGGATCACGGGCAAAGGTTACGAAGCTGTCGCTGAATTAGAGAAAGAGGGCATTGTGTTGTCCAAAGAAGAGAAGTTTTCTCTGGTCAAGCCGTTTATTATAGCCGGTATGAAAATCATTTTCCCTGGTCGGTATGCTGGAGAGACAGGAGACAAATTTAGTCAAATCGAAACGCTAACCAAAAATGAGTCAACGTCAGCCTAAATATGATAGCCACTAGCTACGCGAGGAGCGCCCCAGATGGCTTAGAGTATTCGGGTACCCAGATTTCGTGATTGACAATCAGAAATGAGTACCTGTTTTTGAGGCAAGTGTTTTTAATCCCTAGCCCAAACCCCTCCCGTTTTACAAAAGCCCCTCAGGCGAGCATATTTTGCGTGCAATCTATGTTTTTATGGCCAGTCAAAGACGCGCAAAAGTAAATACAGCCTTAAACATGATAACCTATTGAAAATACTTGTGACCTTGGAACTTAAATACACTTTACCAATGGTGCTTATTTTTACACTTCATCAATCATGATCAATCATGAAATCTGGATACCCGCCGAGAGTATTCTAACTGTATAAAAACGATTTCAGTACGATGAAAAGCTTTCAATCAAGGAAGGTGCTGTTGCGATGGGACGAAGGCAGATATAGATTTTGCGAATGTAGAGGCCTAGCTATTTTCATCTGCCAAATTTAAAGGAAGGATCAATTTACTGCCAACAGACTGAGTTTAAGAGTTTGCTGGATAATCGCATAGCGTTGTTTGAGCGCCGCAAAAGCCTTATCACACGTTGTCGCCCTCACCTGACAATCTGGTATTTCGTCAATGACTGCTGTAAAACACCGATCGCTCTTGTTGTAGCTAATGTGAATGGTACAGTTGGCAAACGCCTCGTCCCGCGATTTAGTTTTTGAGTAGGTCCTTGTTGTGTCGGCATCACCAGGAAAGTAAACTCGTTCGTACAGGTCAGGATAGTCATTTTGAAGAGCCGAGTGAACCTTGAGAGACAAATGGTTTTGCGGGTCCTTCTCTTCGCTCAGCAAGCGAGCCGCCTCCCTGAAGTCAGAGATTTTCCATCCATCGCACCAATTCACGAAATTGAAGTTCATAGTCTGGAAAGCAACGGATATTTTTCTTGGCAAGACCTTATAAACAGCTTTATTCACCCTGGTGTATCCCGGTATCTCACCACGTGCTATAAGCACATTCAGGATAAAGTATGGACTTGCAGATGCTAAATAACGCTGTAGAAAAACAACTGAATATCCGGCACGGTAGGCCCTAAGCAACAAGGCTTCATATTCATCTACTACCCTGTCGGCAGATTCCCCGCTTGTAGGGGATTGGCGCACACGCGCCCTTGACTTGTTACTTTTCCACACTACTCGTTATCACCTATATTATTTTTATGCCTTCTACTGCTCTGTCGAGCCCGTCTCTGTAAAGATTTTAGTGCATCATCAGAGAGTCTTGCCCCATGGAAATGCGAATTAACTCTTCCTGCCAGAATAGCCTTGTTTATTTTAAACCCGCCCTCATAGGCTTCCCTGTAAGTTGAAAAGACATATCGCTCAACATGCGTCAAGTCACAGAGTTCTACAGCATCAGTACGTTTGTCTTTCCTCATAGACAAGAGTTTTAATCGCAAAAACTCGAGGCTTCCATCTCCATTCCATAAATGGCTAACAACCGAAATGATCTTCATATCAGCATCACTTGGTTTTTTGGAAATCAAGTTCATCGCAACAAGAAGTTTATAAACCGGATCTGGTATTCCAAACTCTCCTGGAGTGTTCAAATCCCCTTGTGTGCATTTTATTTGCTTAGGCATCGTGCCATACCTCCCTGATTGCTACAGACTGGCACAACGCTGATACCCAAAATCGAAGGCAAGGTTTTCATCATGAGCCACAAGCACTTCTTTACGTCGCCTACGGCTTGGGCGTTCGGGCACAGATCCGCAATCTAAAAAATAGCGGAGATCACCCACTAAATGGTCATGAGTTCTACTTATGCGGGTCCTAACAGTGCTCATTGACACGCCTTCAGCCTCTGCAATTTCTGAAAGAGATAATTTGCCTCGGTCTCCAAGTCCACTTAAGTGATACCAAGTGTTACGACACCCATCTGTCATGTCCAATGTAGCCAAATGCATAACTGGTGCTTGTTTGCCGATGATAACTTGTGCGGCGTGAGAACCTTGTCAGCGAGCGTCCGAAGTTTTTCAGACGCGTGTTCATAAGCTTTGCTGTCGAAGGGAGTGTTTTTCAACCATTCCTCGAATGCAAACATCCTTTCCGATAACTCCTTATCGGTCTTTTCCTTGTTGCCACCATTGAGCCAGAACCACTCAGCGCTTTCTCCAACAGCGTGTTTAAGCCCATCGATTACATTGTCAACGGCAGCATTGGTGTCTGATGTCACAAGCATTAAATTGTCATAATCGGGTTGGCCAGTAGCCAAAGCATACGCGCGGCGGCATACCTGGTCAGCAATAGCGCCAAGGATAAGGGCTGTTTTCCCTGTTCCTGGGGGGCCTTGCACTGCCACAAGCGGCTCAGAATCGTTTTGTATCTGTTGCAGGACCTGTGCCTGGCCATAACCGTACGAGTAAGGGGCCCCCTGCCCGAGCCAGATCGACGCAGGGTCAACCATAGGCACGGCATGAGGGTCTTTGTCTGCGAAGAGGTATTTGTGCGCAGGTGTATTGCTGGCTATTTCTCCGCCTGACTTAAGAATGCCTTCTAAGTCTTTTGCCAAGTTTGCCTCATATTTCCCGAGATCGAGTCTCGCAAGAACAACATAGCGGGGCTCGATGCAGTTTGTTTTCTTCTGTTTTTTGACGGCCAAACCTATCAGTGATTCCGCTACCTGGTGAAAAGTTACCGCACTGTCTGATCCTGTCAGGGATGCGGTGAAGTTGCGGAGGCCTTCTTGTGTCCTGCATTTTTCTATGACTGTTTCCTCTAAGTCCAAAAGTCTAAGGCATACAGGAAGCATAACCTGTGTTTTGTCTGGATCGTTAACGTCAAGGGGGACCTCAAAATATCCTTCTGTGCTGGCACAGTTTAGTGTTGACCGCAATGTAGGCTCAATTTTGTAAGCGACGCATGCGCTTACTTCTGTTTTACCCTTGCTGGCCTTGTTCATGGCAACCGGCAGCAGCAAGCAGATGTCGTGACTGTCGTCTGGTGCTTTCGCAGAGAGCAGGTTTTGTTTTATGACGTCAGCGGCTGCAGGTGTCAATTTAAGCACATCTCCATCAATGACTTCAGATGGAAGCATCACGAGCGATTTAGCCCCATCATTTTTAACAGTGGCCGTTGCAATACCTTCTGCTAAAAGCTGCTCTTGCTGTAATCTCTCCAGCTTCTCTTCTGGGTTTTCATTATCCCTGAACAGTTCAATATCGTCAGGGTTAGACGACCTGTTCGACAAGCTTGTATCATCAGCCAACAAAGATATCGTTAAGCTTGTCAACGACATTGAAAGCGGAAAACTCGATCGTCCTCTTTCTGGCGTGCTTCAGTATATCCTTTTGAAACATAACTCACTGGAGTCAAGCGTCAAAGCTAAGTCGAGGCACTAACAACCCAAAAAGAAAAATCCTAAGAAAAATCTCGTATTCTTATTGACAAACGCAGTTGGGGGAGTAAAATGTCACTAATTTCTCTCCGCGCCTCTTTGGCACCCTCTCTGACTCGCCATCAGAGTTGTATTTGTGTGGTTACCTCGGCTCACACCTCTTCAAGCTGAACAGCTCCGCCGTCCCTATCAAGGCAGCAGCTGCTTCAGTATCAACATGATCAGGGTAATTATTCTCTTTACCTTGCATCCTCATATTGTTCCCCTGCCCGCATGTGACCTTCGCGTCTGTGCGGGTTTCTTTTCATCCTGGCCACAAACTCAAAGACGATGCGCCACCTCCGGGTGAACCTCGTCTTTTTTGTTGCCTTCCCTATATAACTCTTTAAGGCACCTCTTCGAAGGTCGCCAATCCAAACTCACGGAGGTACTGACTATGAACGTCAAGTACGAAATCAAACGCGCCCTTGTTGGTCTTGCAGCAACCACCTTGGCCGCACCCTTTACTGCTGCAGGAATATGTCTGCTTCTTTGGCTTACATGGAAAGGTATCATTCTTGATACCTGGGCATTCACCGCCATCGGAGCAATCGTAATCACCCGTATAGCAGGGATCCACATGGAAGACCGTCAGCTCCAGGACATCCTGGTTGACATCTTCCTGTTGACCTTGCTTGCTGGCTTCGTGCCGGGGATATACCTCAAGGACCTCTTCCGAGTGGCCCGGTATCCGGCTGAAGATAAACTTGTGAGATGGTTCGAGGGATACCTCCCTTGGGACATGACCACCTAAACACAAAACGATAGCGCCTCCTTGTGAGGCACCCACCCTGTTGAATTGGGAGTACGTCTTCATCAAGCACTCCCAGAGGGGGGAGTGCCTTTAATTCCAAGGAGGATACCATGCCTGAAATTCAAACCACCGGACACAAACACTTTGATGAGATCGCCAAAAGAGACTATGTCGGCACCGGTAACGTACTGAGCAACATCCAGATCAGCACCTACATCCGTGCTTACAAAAACGTTGACTGCAACGGCTTCGACTGGAAAGAAGGAGACCTGCAGAATGCTGACCTCAAGCGGTGGTCTGAAAACAAGTACGCCCCACCCCAACATGTAATCCAGTATGTCAAAGACCATGGCCTTGATGAAGACATGGTCCTTTACATGTTCTTCCACCGGTACGCCTCATACAAGGACCTGGTGGTACATGGGTACATCCTTACCAAAGGACATAAGCAGAACCACGCGCTGATGAAAAGCTGGGTAACTGGCCCAACGTACAAATCCGAGAAAATTATTGAGGAGTGTGTGCGGGTCATCAGCACGAAAGAAGGTGCTGCTTAATGGGCGTAACAGTCATCTGCTCCTACAAGGGGCGTCGGTATACCCTTCTTTGGACGGGTAAAACAAAATTCGGCATGCGAGCTCATCTTCAATTTACCGATGGCTCCAAAGACTTTTGGGTCGATGCAGACAAACTCGATCCTGTTGTTGCCTAAACAACCATTCTTTTCTTTCACCCGGCGGGGACACATCATCCCCTCGGGGCATTGGTGTGTCTCCTCCCTACCCTACCTCTCAAGGAGAAAAACACCATGACAAAGAAAACAGCCACCACTACCCCCGAGTTCGAGCAGTACCGTCAAGAAATGATCGCCAAGCGTCAAAGGTTCGGAGACAAAAAGATTCACTTTCCGGACGTAGTCAGCTTCGACCAGCTCTTTGACGGATCCGGCTTTGATAAAAAGCTTGTCAAGCCCAGTGGCCACCCTGACATCAGCACCTTCTGCTGGGTCAGTTATATTCAAGGCTACGAAGGCCCTCGCCCGAGCTCCTTCTACGCAACCCCAAACAAAAGCCTGGTTGAGTGGATAGCCCACGAAATGATGTACAGCTGTGGCATCCACTTCAAAATCATCCTTTATGACGACGGAACAGCCCTGCTCACTGCTGAATATGATCAGATTCTGGGAAGTCGTTGGCTGGCTTTAATCAAGACAGAAACTGTACCTGCTATAAAGCCAGAGGATGCACCCGAACAACAACAGGTGCCTAACGAGATGCTGGCCGTCCTTAGCCAATGTCTTATCGACGGCAACCTGCTGAAACTCCCCTGCCAACTTGACCGCAAGCTTTACACCAAGATCGATGCACTCTTGAAAGACCTTGGTGGTAAGTGGAACAGAAAGGCCGGCGGTCACGTATTCGAGGAAGACCCGTCCGAACTCATCGACAACATCATTGTCACCGGACGGACAACCAAACCGGAGAAATTTGGTTTCTTCCCTACTCCGAAGCCACTGGCAATGGATGTAGTGGACAAAGCCAATATTCGTCCCGGGATGAGAATACTCGAACCGTCAGCCGGCGATGCCGGTCTGGCAGACATAATCAAAGAAAAAAGCGACCAGATCTTCTGCTGCGAACTGCAGGAGAAAAACGTCGCCCTACTGAAAGACAAAGGCTACCAAGTCGTACAAGGAGATTTTCTTGACTTGGGCATCGGGTATGAGGCGTTCGATCGGGTGGTCATGAACCCCCCTTTTGAAAAACAGGCAGACATCAAGCATGTCCTGCATGCCTGGAACTTCCTCAAACCTGGTGGCCGTCTGGTCGCCATCATGTCATCCAGCGTGAACTTCAGACAAGACAAGCGCGCGACAGAGTTTCGCGAATTTGTCGATCAGTTTGAAGGCGAGATCACAGCCAACCCCGATGGCAGCTTCAAGTCATCAGGAACCGCTGTGAACACCGTCACCCTGGTAATTGACAAACCAGCAGCGGCTTAATGCCGCACCCCTTGGACATATATATGTGCAGGGACTAAATCCATTTCACCCAAATTGGGGGACATGTCCAAGCGAGCCCCCAAAGAGGGGCCGACATGTCTCCTTTTTATCTTAAGGAGAAAACATCATGTCTAAACATATTTCTATTTCTAAACAACTCTCCATGCAGCCTTCCGCTAACGCCACTACCATCCTTGAAAAACGCTACTTCCGTGGCGAGGACAAGGGTTTTACCGGTATGTGTAAACGGGTGGCCAAAGCTGTCGCATCAGTAGAAAAAGACGCCAACTATCGTAAAAAGATGGAAGAGGTATTTTTCAACCTGATGAACACAGGTCTGTTTATGCCCAACTCCCCCACCCTGATGAACGCCGGCCGGCCTCTTGGCCAACTGTCTGCCTGCTTCGTGCTGCCTGTGGAAGATTCAATCCCTGGCATCTTTGAAGCAGTCAAGCAAACCGCCATCATTCATCAAACCGGTGGCGGAACCGGCTTCTCATTCTCCCGTCTGCGTCAGGCCGGCGCCAAGGTTAAATCCACATCAGGTGAATCATCTGGCCCGATGATTTTCATGGATACCTTCAACGCCGCAACTGAAAGCATCAAGCAAGGTGGCGCACGCCGCGGTGCCAACATGGGCGCCCTGCGTTGCGACCATCCGGATATTTTGTCTTTCATTCGTTACAAGAAGGACCGCACCAAGCTTACTAACTTCAACGTCTCAGTCGCTGTGACCGAGGCATTCATGAAGGCTGTAGACTCCGGTAGTGAATATCCCCTCGTCGAGCCGCACACCGGCAAGATAGTAGGCATGCTTGATGCCCGCGCAGTATGGAATGAAATCGTCGATTACGCATGGGAATCCGGCGAACCCGGCATTCTCTTTATTGACGAAGCCAACCACCACAACCCCACTCCGCATATTGGTGAGTATGAGACGACCAATCCATGTGGTGAACAGTGGTTGCTCCCTTTTGAGTCCTGTAATCTCGGCTCCGTCAACTTGGCCCTCATGGTCAAAAACGGCGATATCGATTGGGATCTGCTCACGGTAGTCGTCCTTGAGTCCATTCACTTCCTGGACAACATCATTGACGCCAACCGTTATCCGATCCCCGAGATCGATGCCATGACCAAAGCCAACCGCAAGGTCGGTCTGGGTGTCATGGGATTTGCCGATATGCTGGCCCAAATGGGAATCGCCTACGACTCAGACAAAGGTGTTGAGCTGGCAGAGAAAATCATGGGCTACATCAACAATGTCGCTCATGACGCTTCAGAGTGGCTTTCAGTCATAGCTGAACGTGGTAACTTCCCTAATCACAAGGGGAGCATCTACGACGGCAAGCGGGCGCAGCGCAACGCCACGGTTACCACCATCGCCCCTACCGGCACGATCTCTATAATTGCCGGCGCATCATCAGGCGTCGAACCCCTGTTTGCGGTCAGCTTCATTCGCAACCAGGCCGACACCATCATGTTCGAGACCAACCCGCTCTTCGAAAAGATTGCAAAAGAACGTGGCTTCTGGAGTGAAGAACTCCTGAAGAAAATCTCAGCAGATGGCGGATCAGTCGCTCACTGCGACGAAGTCCCCGAAGATGTAAAAAGGGCATTCAGAACCGCCCATGACATCTCCCCCGAATGGCATGTTCGTGTGCAAGCAGCTTTTCAAAAGCACACCGACAACGCGGTCTCCAAGACCGTTAACTTCCCGAAGGAAGCCACTCGCGAGGAAGTCGAAAAAGCATTCAAACTGGCCTACCAGCTGAAGTGCAAGGGCATCACCATCTACCGAGATGGATCCCGTGACGAACAGGTCCTCTCCACTGCGGCCACCACCGCAAAAGAGACACCTGTAGACGCACCGGTTCAAACCTCACAGCAAGAGCCCACCAAGCGTGAACGTCCAAACAAACTCAAAGGTGCAACCTACGAGATGAAAACCGGATGTGGGCCTCTTTACATAACCATCAACGAAGATCAGACAGGTCTGTTTGAACTCTTCACCACCATGGGCAAAGCTGGCGGCTGCGCTGCTTCTCAAGCAGAAGCACTCGGTCGCATGGTCTCTTTGGCCTGGCGCTCCGGCGTTGGTGCCAAGCAGGTCATCAAGCAGCTTTCCGGAATCTCCTGCCACTGCCCTGCCGGCTTTGGCGAGAACAAGATCTCCTCCTGTGCTGATGCCGTGACCAAGGCCATTTCCGCTCACATGGAAGAGCTCACCGGTGATGAAGATTTCCACAGCAAAAAGCAGTCCGGCCATCAAGGAGCCTGCCCAGAGTGCGGAAGCGCTTTGGAACATGCAAGCGGATGCGCCGTCTGCCACAGCTGCGGGTTCAGCGCCTGCTGACTCACTCCACCACATAACAACAAAACAGAAAGGGCGGCCAAATTGGTCGCCCTTTCTATTGCGTCCAAGGAGGACGACATGACAAACACGACACTCACCACTACAGCAGCAGCCGACCAACTCCACAAACTGATAGAAAACTGCAGCAAAGAAAAGCTCGCCGAGCTGTATAGCGCCGCTTTTACCAGCACTTGCTCTATCAACGAAGAGGGAGCCCTTTCTGTGTCCCAGGAGAAATTCCGGGTCTACGCAGTTTGGGGGAGCGATGATGCTGGCGCAGCAGCAAACATGCAGTACGAAGACAAGCCGGACTGGACTGTGCTTGAAAACGATCCGGACTGCTATGAATTCAACACCGATAAAGAACGCGATGCGTTTATTCAAGGTGCGGAAGCGGCTGAAGGCTGGCTAGATTGGTACTCAATGGAAGAAGAAGAGTATCAGGCTTGCTGCGAACAAAGGGGGTGTTGAGATGTTTGATATCATCCCTTTCTCATCACAAACCTTCAACATCGTGAAGCTCGCGGCGATGCTCAAATGCTCCTACTTCGACAAAAAAGTATTGGAGTTCATCTACCTCTGGAACCAGAGCGTCCACTGTAAGTGTTTTTACACCTACAGGCTCAGTGCTTGGGGCCCGACGAACGAAATCATCTTTTTCCAAACCGAAGGAGGTCAAGCATGAGCGTCATCGCCCTATCAGGAGCGTCGTCCACAGGAAAATCCACCCTGTTGAGCGACCTTCGCAAACCCATCACTGAACTTGCCGAAGAGCACAACCGTGAGGTTGTCTTCCAGAAAGAGCGTGCACGGGAAATCTTCGAAGAGCAGTTCAGCCACTCTTACGAGTCGCTAACTGATCTCCTGGCTGACGATCCCCTGGTTTACCAGATGGCGTTGGCTGAAGCCTTCCAGGCAGATGCCTTGGTCGCTAAAACGAACCCCAAAACTCTCTATGTAGCAGATCGTACCGGCTTTGATGTTGCCGTCTACACCATGCTGCTTGGAGGAACCGGGTACAGTGACGCAGCCAAGATTAACGGTATCTTCGCCATGCTGCATTCCTCTCTTCACGTCGTTGACCACGTCTTTTTGACCGTGCCATTCAACGTCGAGGCAGAACAAGACGGTTTTCGACCTGATCAGTACGCAGATCCGGCAAAGAGGGCCTTGGAGGTGAACATGTTCCGTCACATTGGAGCAACGTTTTCCAACACGACCATCCTGCCGTCAAGCCATGCTGAAAGAATAGAAACCGTACTTGACCTGCTAAAGCGCAGGCTCTCAAACAACACAATCTAACCTAACAAGATATTTACGCCAACCCTGCCGGGGCAGATCAAAACTCACCCCGACAAGGGGAGGTCTGCCCCTTTCTAACTATGAAAGGAGCCTACCATGGCTAACAACTACGCTTCCGGAACATTCGCCCCATATATTCCCGCTAACCTCATCACTGACGACTTCAAAAAACTGGCTGATGCTGTTGGACTTACCATTCAGCCTTTTAACGATGATAGCGACATGGTGTACCTCTTTAACGAGAACTACTGCACCTCAGGCGACATCGAAAATGAAGACGGAACAGAGAAAGAAGTCACAGACGAAGATCTGTACGCCGCAATCCAGGACATCATTCGCAACAGCGAAGGGAAGTTGACCTGGGTTTCGCACGAACAGGCTTACACTTGTGACAAAATGAGGTCTGGGGAGTTCGGCGGGTCAGCAGTTTTCATCACTGCTGATGACATTCAGTATCACGGCACCAGCTCATGGCTGGAGCAACGGATACATGAAGCCGAAACAGGAACAGGCGACATGAGCCCGGACACACCTGATGTTCAGAAAGCACTGGACACCATTATGCCAGATCAGGGGAGTCAAACTACACTCCATGAGCTGATTCTGGATCTTTACAACTCCGCCGACGACTGCGGGTGTGAACATCCTCTGACGGTCTGCGATAAAGAGAAACTGCTTGCAGTCTATCTTGAGTCCAAGAAACAGAAGTCAGCTCAGCCACCCTACCTGGCAGTCGTCATTGACGGCGGTCTGGTCCAATCCATCATCTCTGACAACCCGGAGTATTTCGCCGGCGTCAAGACAATGGTCATCGACTACGACACTGACAGCCTCGATCCAGACAATGAAACACTCGGCCTGGTCGAGCAAGACGATGGAACCATCGCGATTGCCTACATGCGCGGTGATGCTGTAGAGGCCAGTGGCATAAACCTCGAGAAGGCTCATTCCTTCATTACTGAAGAGGCTTACGGTGCCACCCAGCAGCGGTTTGCCGCCTGCGGTGATAACCCCTGTGAAGACTGTCCGGATGTCAACCTGGATGGCGAGAAGTGCGTAAACCAGGATAAGTGCCTAGCCTGGCAGTTTTACGCGAACTAACGCCAGCGTTACTACCCACCACTAAATTCAACCCTTACCGGGGAGACATCAACTCCCTGGCGGGGTTGCTCTGTCTCCACCAACTCGAAAGGAACAGAGATGAGACACCAAAAAACTTTCAGCAGAAAGGACGGGAGCAAGGTCACCATTGTGAGCTCGGTAGTTTGCAATCTTTTCTCTCGGGGAATCGATTTTGACGTTTTTGCTTTTGTAGAAAAGACTGATTCCAGTGAAAAGGATTACTTCTATCCGCACAAAGGACTAATGGCTGTTGCACGCCCCCACGAAATCCTCAAAACCAACCTCGAAGCTCTGAAACTGGCAGGAGGTGTGGCATGAGAGGTAAAGACCTTTCAACCCTTAATTGGACACCAGCCCATGATCCTGATGGCATGGTTGCCTACAACGCAACTGACGCCAGAGGGCGCTGTTACTCCCTCGTTCGGAACAATCACAACCCTGAGCACCTTTTTGTAATCAGTGACGGGTTCAAGGTCCCATCCGGGTGGTACACCGACAAAACGGGCACTATCAAACGCATTCACTGACGAAAGGAGCTCAATTATGAGCCAAACCACTAACAACCCGACAAAGAAGCTGATCCTTTCAATCAACACTTCAAACGACTTTCTCGACTTTGACTACATTGTAGCCGAGTTGACGCAAGCGGATATCGACAAGATCCGTAAACTGTCGGAAGTCGTCAAGACCGCTAAGCAGTCCATCGATTCAGCCGTCTACCGGATCAAGATGTTTGATCACTCGGTGACGACTATGAAAATGGATTATGACGCGGAACCTGATGAAGATGGAAAACAGCCTCTGGTTGAACCAGAGTACGGGCGCATTGACTGTTGCTCGATCAGTGTGTCTGATGATGACTTTATGTGGTCATTCTACCCGAAACATGGGGATATGAGCGACCTCTGCGAGACATCATCGGTTCCGCTGGCTGAACTGGATAGTTTCGACGCGATTGATGAAAGGGAATAGTAATGGACCCTATTCATCAGCACACCTGGGACATTATGACAACAGCCCAACGCGAACAAGCTCTCCGCGACGCACTATTGTGCAAATGCGGTAATTGCCTTTGCTGTTGGGGCAAAAGTCATAATACCGCCCATTAAAACAATCAACCCAAACCCACGGGGCAGACCAAATCAAGCCCCGTACGGGGAGGTCTGCCCTTTTCTCTTTAAACTCACAAGAAAAGGAGCATCACCATGGGATACAACTACACACTCTCGATTGAATCTTTTGCCACTAACGACAACGCCGCTGTACTGGCCAAGATCCAAGAAGCTGCCTCTGACATCGCTGAAGAGATGGAAATAATTGATGGATCGATAGTTTTTGATCCATGCGAACCATATCAGAAGTGGTGTAATGAGGAAGCAGCCCTCGTTCCCATCATCGCTGCTAACATCCTGCCTGGCACATCCTGTCAGATAGACTGGGACGGTGAAGACGGGGAGCGTGGCGGACTGCTGATTGGCCATGGCAAGTCGTTCAGTATCTACTATGAAGCAATGGCTGAAGTAGATGGCAAATCAATCCCTCTCCACGAAGCAAATCTCCTGCTCACCGGATGCCCGGACTGCCCTCACAGTGATACAGCACGTGTCAACTGCATAGAAGGCAGAGAAAGTTGCACTCCTCCCGAGTACACTTCCTCCTGGCAGTACCATGAGCACGGCGAGCACAAAAACTTTCCTCTCAATGACTGGTCATATGAAGTCCAGAACAAGGACACCATCTTGGGATACCAGGAATGGGTCGAGCATCAGCTTGAGTCCCTGTTCGACGACACTCTTGACGAGATAGGCTTCGCCGATGCAATCGAAGTCTCTGGCGCCAACGAGGATGGCCACACCCTGGAAGGTGATGCTGACTACTTCTTTGTTTCCGGGCATGTGCCTGGTGAAGGAGCAATCCAAATCGCCGACTTCAACACCAAGGAACTGGCCATGGAATTCGCCACCGCCCTGTCAGCCTACAAAGGCCTGCAGATCGTGGAGGCATAAACCATGAACCAGCCCGAACAAATCAACAAAACATGGCAACTGATGTTTGCTGGTGTCGCATCAACCCCTGATTACACCATCAGGGCTGGGAGCTCCTTCAAAGAAGCATTGGATGGAGAACTGATCTGCACCTTCCCGGAGACCACCACCAGCACAGCCGAACAGGTCATGGCCAACGCCAAATCGTGCGTACTCGTTCCAGAGATGAAAAATCTTCTCAAAGAACTGGTACAGACAAGCCCGCTTGTCGGGCAAAGCCGGTTCAATACAGACATCTTTGCTTTGCAGTCTCAAGCAAAGAAGCTTCTTGAACAGGCTGGCGAGGAGGTTCCCCGTGAACAAAAGTAACTTTTTGTCCATCCCGGGCGTTCCTTACCCTGTCCTGCCCGCTGATCGCGTCATCACAAACAAAGACGTTTTTAGATGTGATGGCGAAACCAAGGTGGCAAAGGGGGCCATTGGCACCATCGTGTGCCGTAATGGCAGTATTTGCACGGTTCTTTTTGATCCGGAGTCAACGAAGCTTGTTGGCCCTGGATACAAGGACCATCCTTATACGGGGTGCAAATACCAAGATGTTCCATTTCTTAACCTTGACACCTTGGAGGTGCCCCATGGGTAACCTAAGTTCAGCGCAAGCTGCTGGCTACGACAGCCTGTCCGACCGAGACGCCCGCAGCGTCCTCACGGTTGCCAACACAATACTCCAACAGCTCGGTGGCAACCGGTTCAAAATCATGACCGGTGCCAAAGACTTCATTGGGGACGAGACATCGCTGATGTTCCGGATCCCCCGGGCGAAGGACGGCATCAACAAGGTCAGGGTAACGCTTGATCTTGCTATAGACCTCTACTCCGTAGAGTTTATGCGTGTGAACTTCAAAAAATACACGTTTGAGACCGTCCATACGTCCAACCAAGTGTACTTTGACGACCTCGAAAGGGTCTTTACTGAGCACACCGGTCTTTACACCCGGCTTTAACCAACTACACGGAGGCAAAAATGAACTGCCCTGCATCAAACATCACTGACCCTTGCGCTGTGCCCAGCGACAACGCCGCCGGCTGCATCTATTACGATGCCGGCAAATGTGCAGTTGCAAAACCTCAGCGCTATTTCACCCCAAAAACCGGTTATCCGATCGATGATTGCCCGGCCTGCCGTCTGGCTTACTTGTGCTGCCCCGCATGCGGTGCATCCACCAAGCGTCAGACCAAAGCCGATGCTGGCGAAACCTGCAAATGCGGCAGAGGTATTGTTTATCTGAAAATCTCGCACATTTGTTGCCAGCGGCACTATCATCACCTGGGCTCAACCTGCCCGCACTGCGGCCAGAAAGGATAACCCATGGCAAAGCAAACCGGACTGACATGGCAGCAGGCCGTAGAAGCGCTTGCTTACGACCACCCAGAAGGTAAAGCGTTCATCCAGCGCCAGCCGTCCATGAGTAACGGACCTCGCTGGAAATGGATGGGAGGCAAACTGGTTCTTTTCAAAGACATGGTAGACGGGCCACACCCGTTATTGCCCTGCCTGAGCCAAGAAGCTTACACGTCACAAGACTGGGCGTTGTTTACCAACTGACAACACTATCCCGGGGAGGTAACACTCCCCGGATGACTACAACACAAGGAGGTTCTATATGAACCTGAAAAACAACACATTCAAAGGCCCTGACGGAGAAACACTCAACATTGAGCTGAAGACATTCTCCAGTGGCCAACTCAAAGTTCAGCTTTGGGTTAAAGAGGAAGAAGGATACTTGTCCCCTGCCGGCTGTCTCTCCGTAAACGAACCAGGTGCTCAGCTCGCCAAAGGCGAGTTCGTCGCAAAAGACTGGTGCGAAAACGAAGAACTGGCTGTAGCGGCATTGCAATCCGGCCTCTTTGAGGACACCGGGCGCAGGATTCAAAACGGATATGTCAAACCGCCGATCTGGCGAATCAAGGAGGTGTCAGATGTCACTTCCTGATCGACGCATCCGCAACGAGGAAGGCCTGCTGGTATTTCCAGATCGTTTGACTCCCTGGGAAACCGGCGAGTTGAAGCGCAAGCCCTCCTACTCCTGCAACTACCATAACCCCCCAGCTGCCGCCCAGCTCCGTGAAGCCATCAAGGCCCATAACGAGCACCGGTAGCCCTGCACACAAACACCCCCTGACAATTTAATACCGGGAACAAGCTGATGCACTCAGTCAGGAGAGCTGCATCCCGTATTCACCTATCCCCTCCAATCACCCGGTCATGGGTGGACCCGCTGCAATCGGGAGTCGTTCAAACAAGCTCCCATGCAGGGGAGCCTATCGGAGGAATAAGACCATGAAACGGTCACGACTCAAACCCGTCCCCGGACTCAGCCAACAGCAGTACAAGGATCTCTCTAAATTCCTTTATAAGGTATCTGAATTGATCCTGGCTGGCTCAGTCCTTAACCAGATCTTCGTCCCCACCACCCAGCTTTCAACGCTGACCACCAGTGGGGGCCTTGCTGCTGTATTCTTTCTGCTCGGTATGTATGTAAGTGGTAAAATCACTGAACCGACTGGAGGAAACAAACAGCCTGAGGATGATGACGATTAGCCTTGACAGGCATTCTCATTATCAAAGATAATCACATAGAAAGGAGGAACGCATGGACGCTATCAATTTATTGGCCGGCATTTTGGCTGTCGTAGTGATCGGAATACTGATCGTCGACCACATAGCCAAGAAGAGGACCCGCCATCAATAGCACACCCAGCTGTTCCCACTTGCATCAAATTATCCCGCGCAATGCGGAAGAAATAAGGCGACCCTCTTCGGAGGTGTCGCCTTTTTTGTTTTGCTCCCTGTGTGCAGGGATTAGTCGAGCATAGATCTCCACGCAATGTGGATTGCCACCTTTTCACCCCTATGCGTAGGGGCCAGACGTTTTCCCCTGCGGACAGCAGTCCAAGCCACCAACTTTGCCACAAAGCCCCACCGCATGAATCTCATCCTGGAGTCTCATCCTCCGTGTCGGGTGCCGTAACTTCCGGAGTGCCTGGCCCTCGATATCTCTGGCCCGGTGGAGAGAAAGCCCAAGCATCTCTCCTATGGCCTTGAATGTGGTCTTGGTTGCCCGTTCGCGCAACACAATCGCTTCTCTCTCGGTGAGGCCTGCGAGCTGGATGATCTTTGCCAAATGCGGGTTGCCACCTGACAGACGTTCTCTCTCACGAGCATCCTTCTGCTCCTGCTCTGCCTCTTCTTCAGCCGTCTGGACATGGATATGTGTTGGCACTTTGGCCAACTCCTGCAGTCGTGCTATTTCGGAATCTATCCTCGCCTTTTCTTGCAACAGGTACTGTATTCTCACGTTAATTTCAAAAGGCGACATGACCGGCTGGCCTTGACTCCCCTCCCGGATGGATGCACTGGCCAATGTGAGGCCAATATCCCGCAAAAGATCCTTTATTTCAAAGAGGCTTTTTCTTCCCAGATGTCGTCCGGCCAGCAGTTCACTTTCAGTTCTCTGGGTGAGCTGGCTCAGCATGATGATGTCCATGTTTTTGAGGCAGTTCAAAGTGCGTACGGTTAGCCGAAGGTCGGAGATTTTAATGTCTCCTAGCTGGATTAGTCTGTCTTTAACGCCTGCTATATAGTCGTTGTAATAGTCTGACATTTCTGTCCTTTCTTTCAGAGGCTCAGGCGATGCGCAGCAGCGATACTCTCGGCAGTCTTTTCGTCAATACCTGCTCTGCCAGCATAATCCGGCCAATTCAGAACTACAGACTGGACCTCCCGGAGTATAGACAAGCCCTGCCCTTGCTTGAGGCCTGCCACCCTTGAGCACTCCTTGAAATCGTCAGGTGCGAATCCATCGCGCTTACCGTTCATTGACATCTGGTGCTTATCAGTCCAATCGCCGGTAGGATTATAGCTGTAGGCCATATCGAAGGCAGGAGACAGCGCCCAGCTGCCCTTCTTGTCCATAAGGAAGGCTATGTTTTTGACATGATCATCCTGGTTGCGAGCCACAATATTGAACGCCATCCGCCGGAACATCTGTTCGATCGAGCCGACAGGCGCCCCGATTCGCCGGCACACCATCATCGCCTGCTCGTAGCTGTTCACTCCAGCCACATTGAAATCATAATGGGCAAGGGCTGCCAGGGACTGCATGTGAAGCTTGCTTCCATTTGGCAACCGATCAAAGCGTTTTGTCATAAAGTGGCTGCGGCCATTTTCGTGCAGCAACTCACACTCAGACATATCAATATGGCAGTCTTTTGCCATCAGGTAGTAGGCATACTCTATCTTGCCAAATCCTTGGGGGTCGCTGACCTTTTCCTTGTCCTTGTTGCCCGATACCCCGTCGAACTTGATAAGCCAGTATTCGAATCCAATCGGTGCTTTAACCTGTCCAGAACGGACCTCTTTTGTTTCTGGGTTAAACGCAATAATCGCCTTCGCGCGAGCGCCCCCTGCTGAGGTTCCGACCCGCAAAATATCAAGCAAAGCCGATTCTGTTAGATCATCATTGCAAAATGATGCCTGCAATTCTCCTCGCCTGTTAAGCACTTCTGAGGCAAGTTGGACTAGGCGATCAATATCGACTGGTGTTGCTGATTTTGATCGGTTAGGACCAGTTGCCGGCAGATACTCCAAAGCACCCATGCCACGGCTACCCGTATAGCACAAACGCTCCACCGCATTCATGGAACCAGGCAAGCGTCCCTGCAAAGCGAGCCATTCATCAATCAGCGCATTGCCATACTTGTCAGGGAGTGAATCAGCGAGCAGGCCCGGGAGGCCGTGAAAACTATCACGGGACAACGCCGGAAACGAGTACACACCACCAGACAGAGGCATCTCCAGAGGGGATACCTCAATCCCGCTACGAACAAAAGCTGGATCGTACTCGAACAGAGCGACATCTCTCCCGTCTTCTAAAACCACCGCCCCGATGGTCTTCCCCCAGAGCTTAACTTCGGCAACCGTACTCAAGATTCATCCCCCCACTGCCAATCTTCAGCTTCTTGGGCCACCTGCGCGGCCCTTACCCGCTTCCGCGCTTTTTTCTTAAGCTTCAACAAATCCATAGGACTCACCTGCTGTTCAGGCAACAAGGCATCCAGCGTTTCGAACAAACCCAGCGCACGGAATAGTCTCACCAGACTCTCGCTCTGGATAGATCTACCAGCTTCAGCATATTGAATTGTGCGCCTGGCAAGCCCGCTCTCCTCAGCCAACTGCATCTGGGTTTTTGCGAGCTCTATTCTGCGTCTGGCTAGTCGTTCACCCAGTTCGTGCAGGACGGTTTGGTCAGTTAGATTAGATGTGATTTTCATATTTTTGTTATAGCGCAATTATGTGCGCTTTGCAAGCAGTTAATTGTTTTAGGCGCATGGTGCTGCGCCTTGCCGAAACTTAAAAGAAAAGGGATGGCCAAACAAGCCATCCCCCACGGGAAATACAGAGAGAAAATTTCCTTCTTTTACTCAGTCACCTTGAGCCTTAATGTTGATTAAAGGCCGAGCGAAGTCCACAACAGTGACCACAACACCCTCTTGCAGGGCCAGAACGCCCTTAATGTCCTTGTAAGCGCCTGGAGCTTCATCCAGCGTAGTTTTGTCTGCAATTGATACTACGTCCTTCATCTGGCCCTGAAATTGTTCCAAATCCAACGTTTTTTTTGCTTGGTTTCTGCCCATCTTTCTGCCGCAACCATGGGAAGCTGACGACAAGTAAGTATCGTTACCCAATCCTTCTGTGATATAAACTCCGTCCCTCATATTGGCGGGAATGATTCCAAGTTGGCCAGCCTCTGCCGGTGTGGCGCCCTTGCGATGCAGCACGCCCTCCCCTGTCACCACAGCATGGTTATGATTCTCGTTAACCATCGTTGCCAGAATCTTTTTGGACTGATAGCCAAGAACGAGACAATCCAATATTTCCAGAATCATTTGGCGGCGGTTTTCCAGCGCCCAATCAAGCGAGAATTGGAGGTCCTGTTGATACATCTGGCCAAGCTCCGAATCTAGCGGAAACATCCGCCCCTGCTTCATGTAATAACCGCCGAGGGTATGCCCAACATTCCGGCTACCGGAATGAATGGTTACCACAATGTTTCCGGCCCGGTTCTCACCGATCTCTATAAAATGGTTACCGCCCCCAAGCGTCCCCATCTGCTGCCGAGACTTTTCCTTTGCTCGACTGGAGACATCTTTAGGTAAGTGAGTAGCGTCATACACCATCCCGTCAACTGGCGACGAAAGCGAAGAAAACCCAGTCGGAATACGTTCCATGATTTTGCGCTGGACCAGCTCCATGTCCTTCCGCCCACGCGGGAACAACTCAGCAGCAGTCACCCCTGTATCGACATAGCAGATGCCGCAACCAATATCATAGCCCACGAAAGACGGGGAAATCATGCCGTCAAGCAAGGCTACTCCACCAATGCAAAGGTCATAACCTGCGTGGACGTCCGGCATAATGGCCAGCTTCTTCAGACAATCCAGACGTAGCACGTCATAGATCTGCTGCTGAGCGGACTGTTCGATCTGTTCCACCGGAATCAGGGTATATAGTTTATCTAGTATAGACATAGCATCCTCACCGACTAGGCGTGTTTAAGCAAGCTGACTATAGCGCAATTATATGCGCTTTGTAAATATTTATCTGGCTTAAGCGCAAAACTATACGCTTTGTTAAAATTGCCGCCCGCAGGCTTGGCATTGTTTTGTGGAGCCGTCGCTAGAATCGATATAGCTCCAGGTGCTGCAACTGCACATACTCGCACTTCCTTTCTGAAATATCTGGTGCCGCCAGAGGATCTTGAGCCCCCGACCTCTGCCTCTTCAGGGCAGCGCTCTCCATCTGAGCTATAGCGGCAATTTTTGGCGCGCCTGGCGGGATTCGAACCTGCACTGATCCGGATTAGAAGTCCGGTGCCATATCCGTTAGGCGACAAGCGCATTGCATGGCGTCCCCTGAGAGATTCGAACTCCCGACCTTCTGGTTCGTAGCCAAATGCTCTGATCCAGCTGAGCTAAAGGGACAATATGGAGGAAGCGGGCGGATTCGAACCCCCAGTCCGGCTCTCGCCGGACCCGCTGTTTTCAAGACAGGGCCCCGCACCAATGGGGTCAGCGCTTCCTTATTTTGGTGGACCAGATCCGGATCGAACGGACGACATTCTGCGTGCAAGGCAGATGCTCTCCCAGCTGAGCTACAGGCCCATAATTATTGGTACCCACGGAGGGAGTCGAACCCCCAAAATTCTGATCCTAAGTCAGACGCCTATGCCAATTCGGCTACGCGGGCATTTATATTCTTGGTACCGCCACCCGGCGTCGAACCGGGACGCCTTTCAGCACCGGTGTTTGAGACCGGCCTGTCTGCCAATTCCAGCATGGCGGTATACTGCTGCGATCAAACCTTGTCGGCTTTTTCCTGATTGCAGGAATAGCAAGCCACAACTACATTGCCCTTGTCGAATTTCCCTCCACCCTTCGACACAGGATAGACATGGTCTATCGTAGCCAATTCCCTGAGCTGGGCCTTTGTGGGAAACTCGCCAACGTCTTCCTTAAGGCCAGGCGTGCCACAGTAGAAGCAAACGAGATCCCCCTCCAGTGCGCGTGCCTCGCACAGAACCTCTGCCCGAAAATCCAGGTAATCCTGCAGTTCCTGCCTTCTGAGTAGACGATTCAAGAGAACCAGAGAAGCCGTAGACTTCACCGAAGGATCTTCGTATAAAACAACGTGCTTCCTCATGTTATTCACCTTAAAAATTGGAGCCAGCGACAGGCATCGAACCCGCGACATCCTGCTTACAAGGCAGGCGCTCTACCAAACTGAGCTACACTGGCATCTATTTCCGGTTTACACATCCCTCATTCAAAATCACCGGGGCGGTCTCGAACCGTCCGTCTTCCCCTATGGAACCATCACCATACAAGGTGCATGCTGCGGCGGCCGTCACCGCTGCTGCTGTTGTCGCCAAGCCGGAATCGAACCGGGCACGGGGCTATTCTGCCTGCTGAACTACACGGTGTTGCGCCATGCATACCGTCGCATGCAGACGCTGATTTGGAGCGGGTAATCGGACTCGAACCGATGTCATCAGCTTGGAAGGCTGAGGCCCTAACCACTGGACGATACCCGCAGAGTTTTTGGTGTTCCCGACCAGATTTGAACCGGCGACCTGCGCCTTGAAAGGGCGTTGTCCTTGACCGCTAGACGACGGGAACATGTTTTGGTGGGCCACCGCAGTCTCGAACTGCGTACCTGCCGGTTATGAGCCGGCGGCTCTACCTGTTGAGCTAGAGGCCCAATATTCTCCGGAGACCGGTTACCCGGCGGCATGGATACGGGACTCGAACCCGCATTTTCCTCAGAGGATCGTCCTGACCTTTAGACGAATCCATGCCCAGTTGTGCGCACCAACCTTGCGCCGATCGCTCGACGCTGCTCCGGCTGTTTATCAATTGGCGACCCCAGCGGGTTTCGAACCCGCTACCTCCGGCGTGACAGGCCGGTGCTCTCCCGATTGAGCTATGGAGCCAATTCTTTACTTTGGTGGCCGCCGCGAGACTCGAACTCGCACGATCTTTTGGTCGAGGGATTTTAAGTCCCTTGTGTCTACCTATTCCACCACGCGGCCAACTGCTTAAATTCTTGCCGAGCTATTCGTCCGGCAGGCCCGGTTATGTTCATCCGGGACTTTTGTTTGGCGAAGGAACAAGGATTCGAACCTTGGTCGTCGGTTTTGGAGACCGAAATGCTGGACCACTGCACCATTCCTTCAATTTTTTTGTGTCGCGGTCGGAGGCTCGAACTCCGTGTTAGCCTGGCCTGGCTTGCGGTTCCCCTGTACAGTGATGCCCAGATCCCGCGACAAAAAGATGTTTGGTAGCTGAGGCTGGATTTGAACCAGCGAATACCGGCGTATGAGACCAGCGCCTTAGACCACTTGGCGACTCAGCTATGGTACCGAGAGCAGGACCCGAACCTGCGACCTCCCGATTATCGATCGGGTGCTCTGCCAACTGAGCTATCTCGGTATGTTCAGTAAACCCCTCCGTGATCAGGTCTGGGCGACCATGTACCTTCAGGGCGAACCGGCAGCAGATTGTTGGCTTTCGCCTGCGGAGGGCTTCCGCTTCTGGGTGGCACTTAACCACTTACACCGGTTTTCAGTTTGGGAGCGGAGGCAAGGTATCGCGCCTTGCGTCATTGGGATATGAACCCAATACCGGACCTCTCCGGGTTACTCCGCACAAATTGGTTGAGAGGCGAGGCGCAGGATGCGTCATCAACTGCGACCTCGAACCATCTCTGTCCAGGCGGGGCATGCTCTGGGCCCCCTTTAAGACTCCGCTCAACCTGGGCATTTTGCTTTGCCACGCCGCCCAGTTTCGGCTCCTGGGGTCCGATGCGCTCTACGGAAGAGAGTCGGAAGTCCGTGCTCGGCGTGAATTTGGCTGTGAGGGTGGGGATCGAACCCACCTCATTTCCGATTAACAGTCGGACGCGCTCGCCCTGAGTGCTACCTCACAATTCTTTTTGGCGGAGAAGGAGAGACTTGAACTCCCGCGCCACGTTTCAGTGACCTGGCCGGTTAGCAACCGGCTCCCTTCACCAGCTTGGGTACTTCTCCACAATTTAAGAGGGTGGGCTTAAAACACCCAGCTGCACCCTGTCTTTGCAGACCGCAGCTCAGATCGGCCCCCGATCTCCTTTTGTATCCGCAGTCTCGGGAGAACAACACTTCGGAGGAGTTTTCACCTGTATGGCTTTTGCCATAGAACGCGCACCACGTACGCTTCCCAGCCCCATCTTGGTGGTTATTGGCTGTTGGGTGGAATTTGGTGCCGCCCGGGTCGAGTTGAACGCCTTGCCATATAGGAACCGGTTTACAGCCGGCCGATCAGACCCCTGATCCTTAGTTGCGAACGGCATATTCAGTTGTCATTGGAGCGCCCGACCGGAATCGAACCGGTATCCTCGGTTTTGCAGACCGGTACCTAGCCTTTCGGTACACGGGCGCTTGCTTGTTCTTTGGCGGCGGTGGAGAGGTTCGAACTCCCGTAAACTGGGTCAAAGCCAGTTGCCTGTGCCATCTCGGCTACACCGCTGCATTTTGGTGAAGGCAGGGAGGATCGAACTCCCGACTCTCAGATTAAAAGTCTGATACTCTACCGGCTGAGTTATGCCTTCGTTATGTTGGTCGGAGTGAGAGGAATCGAACCTCCGGCCTCTTGGTCCCAAACCAAGCGCTCTCCGCAGACTGAGCTACACTCCGAAAACTGTTCGATTTAAAAAGACCAAAAACAAAAAACCCCAGCTTCTCGATGTGAGGGCCGGGGTCGTAAGCGACTGAACGCTTTTCGATACACTACCTCACCTGCTATGTCTCCCGACTGGATACTGCTCCTGAATATTCCATCCCTTGCCCATGCCATTATCTGTGCCGCACTCCGAGCGCAATGATACAACTGGGCACAATGATGTCACTGTGGCGCTTGGGCTTAAGCGGAATATGGATCTGGTCGTCGGTTGCATTTCTTCTCCTGCGTGTTTGAGTTTCTGCAAAACAAAAAACCCGGCTGCTCATGTGAGGGCCGGGTTAACAAGCGTCAAACGCTTTTGGTACCTACCTCACGGATTATGCCCTTTAATTGGATACTGCTTGCCATCCCAATTGCCACACTCGCACAACGACATTGGTGATGTCGTGCTGGCGAATCCTGAAATTATGTGGCGCTCAATTGGTTGCATTTTTTGTCCTTTTATAATCAACTTTTCAATGTGTAACATGATCTGTTTGATTATGTCAACAAAAAGTTTGGCTCTGGTAGCCAGAAACAAAAAGAGGCCTCAGCAAACCAAGACCTCCTTCTCTTTGCCCAACCAGAACGGCTTTCCTGTTCGGCTCGTCACGACACTTACCGAGAGAAAAGATCGTGACCGGTCCGGATGGCACAAAATTTTAGCAAAAATAACATTGGCATGCTCCTGTTGTCAAAAGGTCATTTCTATTTGGCTAAGCAGACCCGTTTCGTCCTGCAACCGCCACCATAGCCTCCCAAGTCTTGAACCCAAGTGTCTTGGCCACCATCTGGTAGGTCTGGGCGAGGGAGGGCTTTTTGCCATCAGGTTGCCAGGTCGCCCTGAATTCCTTTACGGCTTGCTTGATCTGCTCGATGTCCTCAGTAGATATCGGACAATAAAGAGATTTAGCGAATTGCTCAAAGGTGCCCCCCGCTTTAATCTCGGCACAACGAAGCTTGATATTTGGGTTGGTGTTTGCCAGAAAAGATCTGTTGATTTCTGCCAACTCGTTTTGGCGGGCGGCGGTATTACAAAAAGCCAGCAACTTACCTATTGGCGTAACTGGATTAACATTGTGGTGCTCATCAATCCCTTCCCATACTTTTCTGTAACTCTTGAACCAGACGCCTATCTTGCCAAATCTTATACCACTCATTTTTGCATGGCCAATCGAAAGCGGATTCTCGCCCTCTTCCAAAAAATCATCTTTGTACGGGAGCTTTCCAATATCATGGGCCAATGCTGCGACAACCGCGTCCCCCATCGCCACTTTGAATTGCTTGGCATGCAGCATGGCCATTTCTGCCACCCCAAGAGAGTGTTTCCAGAGGGGCACTGTAGCAAGCGCACTATATACTTCTGAGGAGACACCTGCCTTCTTCTCCGTGAAGGGGGCGACCGAAGAACAAGAGGTGTGAAGATCTAACTCTTTCAAAATACGACGAATAGACTGCCTGTATTCACGCAATGCTGGCTTGTTGCTGACATAGGTATCCCAAAAAAGCTTGATGCCAGGTTCAATAAATCCCCCACTTACAACCCTGAGTTGACCGCCTTTGTATGAATTTTCAAAGTTTTGCAAATAAACGTGCCAAACATACTCTGCCCACATTTTTAAAAAGAGATAGTCAAAGCGGGGAATGGTCATCACCGTTTCTTTGCAGTCAGCCTTGAATTGCTTAAAAGCATCTTCTGCCACAATGCGAGCGTCATTTAATATGTCGGCATCACTAAGAGTAAACAGCCTGATATGCTCTGTATGCGTACGAACCGCTTTGATGACATCAGTCTGATTATTATCAAGCCACGACAATGCGTCTTCAAAGCTTAAAATCTGTGCCCATGCGGGCTGTCCTTTGATTTCTTTGACTGGTAGTAACTCATAAGTGTTTAAACCGGCTATTAAGCAAAATTGGATTAACGCCCTCCTGGCCTCTGGCGTCAACTCACCATCCTCCACAGCCTTAGCAATTACACCCCGAGCTATTGCAATTTCTTCTGATGTAGGCTTGTCAGAAAAAACCGGTAGCCCTGGCACAAGTTGAGGTAGAGCTACAGCATACTCATTTTTCTTTCTGTTGATGGCAGCAGAAAACCCATGTGGCAGCGCAGCGCCACTGGTGGCTTCATCTTTTTTGTCTTTGTTTACAAAACGCTCTAAAACTTTTCTGAAGCTGTCCATAACGCATTCCTCCGGGCGCAATTACGCCTAGCATGTAACAGAGAAACACCTGCGCGTAGAGATTACCAACGAGGTGTTTTCCAATCCGATCGAGAGCTGCCTTGTCTAGTTGCCTGCGTTACCAGTTGGCTCCCGACCCAATCAGAAAACATGGGGGAGAGTTGTGATGCTTTGCCATAGGTTTTACCCTGCAGGCGGCCGGCGCATCTAAGCCGTATATTGTTAATATAACAGTATTTATATTTACCGTCAACTGCATATGAGCCACTTATGGCGTAACAGGCACGATAGAGACAAAAAAATTTCCCTTATCGTAGTTGACACTCACGAAGAATCTTTTTGGGCACAAAAAATCCCCCGAATTATGTGCATTCGAGGGATCGTGGAATGACAGACAAGATAAGTTGGACAACGATGAATTCGGATGGTTCACTGTTTGTCTTTTTTACGGGCTCTTTTGCCTACACACACAAATAACTTTCTTTGATCCGATGGCGCTTGAAAATTATTAGGGTCATATTTTACTCCATGGAGCAGATAGCGATACAGTAACTGGCTACTGAGCCCCACTGCTTCAGCTGCTTCCTTCACCGTAAGACCCTTACGCTCTATCAAGCCCCTGGCTTCTTCGGTTCTTCGTATCCTTTCATCTGGATGCAGTAGCACCCTGGCCTTCCTCCAAGATTGGAGCTGATCCTCAAGCCCTGCTTTACGCATAATACGATTGACCACCGTAATGTCACATCCGATGTTTACTGCTGTTTCCAAAAGCCCAAAACCGAGTTCCTTGAGCGCCAAAACCATACTCAAATCAACGTAGGAATAGGTACGTCTTTTCCCGTTTTCCCGTGCCCAGTCAATAACCGTTCTGTATGCGACACCGTGCCTTCTCGAAACCTCACCCGCAGTCATTCCGGACAGCAAATCCTGTACAGCAACCGATTTTAAGGGGTGGCACCTTCTGTTCCTTGCCCCGGGCCTCACTTTTGGAGAAGCGGTTTTACAGGCAGCATCAGAGTTGTCTCTTTGCAGGCCAAGACGATTAAAACAACTAAGAAGTGTATCTACTGTCATCCCTGCGTCTCCAGCGACATCTTCGGCTGCCGCCCCTCTTGCAATACGCCCCCAAGATTTCACTATCACAACCGGGTCAAAGCCAAGCGTTTCTTTACCCTCTGGTTTTTTTCTTATACTCGGTGGTCTCCAGAGCTTTCTTTTTTTGAGTCCTACCTCTACCATAAAATTATGTAACGTAGATGCACTGACCCCATATTCCCCGGCAACCGCTGACTCAGCTTCACCATTTTCTATTCTATCGAGCAAGGTTTTAAGCAAATCCTGCTCACCCCGTAAACGCGTAAAAAAACCCTCTTTCCGGAGCGACCTTACTAAGCGGCCAGGATCAACACCGATATCTCGCGCCACCCCTGTGATTGCTTCACCTTTCTTGATGCGCTCAAACACCGCGGAACAATCAACGCAGGGAATAGATTTAGCATAAGATATCCCCGCCTTAGACCAATAAGCCCTAAGGGACTTTGGCTTGAGGCCCAATGCTGATGCCACAAGCACAATGTCTTCGCCTGCCTGGAAACGCTGGCACGCCTCCGCAAGGGCCTTAATATCATTCCGAACAGAGGTTTTTCCTTTCATTCCTGTCTCCCCAAATATTCATCAGTCAGCCGTTTATAACTGCCAACCGGCCCGCTAAAATTCAATCAATCATGTCATTTGGCCCGAAAACAATCACGCCAGGGTTATTGAATAGAAGCAATACTGTTTCAATATCCCCCGGATCAGCCGCCTGCGAAGTCTCCATTATCTTCTTTTCAAGCACAACATTTCGTTCGTAATAGAAATCCCCTACCCGGCCTTTTGCCGTCTCGCGTAGTGATTTTGAATCCTGTTTCTTCTCCAACAGAAAGTCTGGACACCAGTCTACTTCCGTATGCCCGCCGTCAAGTGCATCAAGAGCCCTTGCTTTTTGTCTCAACTGATAACTGGTTACATCAAAAATCATCCCGCCGACCTCAAGCCAAACATGGTAAGGCACCCCATCCTGCTCCTTCATGCCAGACAAGGGTGCATGGACTACAACCGAATCATCGTCATCGCTTAAGCGCCAGGCTGCAAATCCGACGACAAGATCGGCTTTTATCCCCTGCCTTGTCAGTATTTCACGAGCCAGATCGGCGTGGATAAAACAATCGCTGCCAACGTGTGAGCTTGCGGCTGTCGCCAAACGCCGCACAGCAGTAGCCACTCGACTAAAGTCAAAGGACTTAATCAGTTCGGACTGTTCCTGGCGTGCCGCCGCCTTTTTCTTTGCCTGTCCCATACTCTACCTCACCTAAAACTCAAAACTGGCTTGTTTTGATTCATCAATTTCTTTTACCCCGGTAAATGTCATTCGATGAATTGGAGTCGGGCCCAGACGCCTGATCGCCTCAAGATGATCCCTGGTGCCATACCCCTTATTACTCGCAAGCCCATAGCCAGGATACGTGCATTCGTATTCTTCCATCATTGCGTCCCGTTTCACCTTAGCCAGGATCGAGGCGGCAGCAATAGAATGGCTCCTGTTGTCGCCACCAATAACAGTCATTTGGGGGATCATGAGCTTCGGGATCTTCTGATTACCATCAATCAGAGCGTAATCAGGTTGAGGATCCAGTGCTGCGATTGCGCGCCTGAATGCCTCGAATGTTGCCCGCAGGATATCAGTGCGGTCTATTTCGCCCGCGCTCACAATTCCATAACCAATGCCCATCGCCTGCCCGATTATTTCGACCGCCAGTTGGTCACGCTTTTTTACTGAAAGCTTCTTTGAATCGGCAACACCCGGGATGATCAGGCCAGGTGGCATAATCACTGCCGCAACACAGACTTCACCAAAAAGGCACCCACGGCCGACCTCATCGGCCGCAGCCACCAACTGGTAGCCAGTGTTGTATAACTCGTTTTCGAGGTTCAGATCCGGCATGTGGTTCCTATGCTTTCGTCTTCAGCCGAGCACCGCCGGCAATCCTGTTCAACTGTTCGACTAGATCGAGTCGCTTGAATTCAACGTGAAGATTCGAGTTGAGACAGCACTTCAGCCTGAAATATTCCGTTTCGCACCGGCCATCCGCACCGGCGGACTCGATAGCATCACGGCAAGGTCCATGATAGGTGCTAATCACCCCTTTACCGTCCAACCGCAAAAAGACATTATCCAGCGCGGTCAGCTGAGCATCATAGCTATACCTAACCCGAAACCCCTTTTTGTTGTACGTCGGCTCAACATAACGTTCTAAAACCACTCGCTTGCCGACCTCGAACTCAGTGTTGGTCTTCAGCTTTGAGCGATGCGGACGCAGCATCTCAAATACCTCGGCAACAGCTTCCTCCATGTAGGTATCAATATTTGCAGCAGCCGATTCAAACAGACCCCACACGTTCTCAATAGTGATCTCTGGGAGGTCTTTACCATCCGCCAACTGCTTGTCCAGCTCGCTCCTGCGTCCGATCGACAACAACTTGCGCAGCTCAAGTCTTTCGACAAGCACACGCCAGGCGTCGAGCTTGATCTGTTTGAGCACCGTGGCCAAAGAGTCATCACGCAGCGACTCCCCTCTTCCATATCCGTGAGGCAAGACATCAAACGAATAGATCCGCTGGCCAAGTCCATACGAGGTGTTCAGACGGTTCTTGGCGGCATGCAGCAGATCGTACGCCCGCGTAATGTCCTTAACGGCATCAATGTAGTTCCCAACCAGTTGGGCGACCGTGTCGCGCTGTATCAGCGAACCATCATGCACTTTGCGCCACCCAATCAGCCTTTATCTGCTCAATTTCTTTTTCGTAGTTATGAACGCGTGCTTGTCGGTCGCGAATTTCCCTTTCTAATTCGTGCACCTTATCCTGAACCAGTCTAACGCGGTACTCAAGCCCACTGAAACAGAAGGCATCCGGGATAAAAACTTCATATTCCTCCTGCACTGTCTTAATTATGGGTACCGAGTCGTGGTCCTGACGTGATACAGCAGTTTCAACCGCCACCCTTATCCGCTCTTTTTGACCACCCATCACCCTGACTCCACCAGAAACATCACGAAAGGCATCTCCCTCAAGCAACCCGATCTTTTGCGCCAGTTCATTGTTCTGTTGTTCGAGCTCGTTGACGGCGTCCAGCAGCTTACCGAACTCACTTGGGCAGCATTCTCCGATGCTTGACGTGAATGAGCGTCCTTCAAATTCAAAACGCCATAAGGCCCTTTCCTCAGCAGTCGGTAGCATCTAAGCATCCTCGCTTCTGCATGGACTTACAGAGGTATTGCATTTTGGACACCGGTCATCGCACTGGCAATCCCATTCGTCCTGCCACTCATGGCCACAGGTGCACCGGTAGTAATTGATAAATCCTTCAAAAATGGTTTTCTTATGGAACTCGTCATGAGCGATGTCGGCGACTGTATCAGTGAAGTTCCTAAGACCTTCTAAAAGCTCCATGTCCTCTTTTGTCGGACGGTACGATTCATCATCGGCGATCCTGTCCAAACAAAGACGCTGACGCTTAAAAAGCTCGCCGTCCATCCCCGAAAATAGAGCGCATATTGATGACGTTGGTTCTTGGGGCGTCGGGACGGCACACTCTTTTGGCTCCACTCGCCCCTCAAACGGCACCCGCAACAACGATGCTCGACGCTGGAGCATTTCACAGAGCACAGCGTCGAGTGTTCCACCCGGCAATGACGCATAGAGCGCATCGACAATGGTTTTTCCTTGGTCGGCATGAAGTCCCCTGGCCGCAGCAAGTCCAGCTTCTCCGGATACCGCGATCTCAGGGAACGGCTCTGTCGCAACAAGCCGGAGAGGTGCAACCCCCCTACCCGCCGAGGACTGTGCTATGAATATGGTTTTAGAACTCACATCCCCTCCGGTCTACAAACGACGCCACAACGCCCGACACGACGCGCCAAATAGTCTTCGTAGGGCTCAATCCATCCAGACGGGTCGCCGTCATTATCCTCGTAAGGGACAAAAAGCCAAGATACAGGGATTCCCTCTGGCCGATCAGGCTCTACTTCGACCGGGCTTGGCGTTGCCACAAACTTGCGCCCCGGTGTTCCATCTCTCATTTCAGTAGTAAAAACCCAAGCCATACAGCCAGTACCGATACAATTTGCCTGTGACCTCACCATTGGACACATCTTCTCGCGGGCTTCTTTTTCTGTTACTTGCATCTTTTCCCCCTCGCCTTGTCGAGAGCCGAGCAATTGCCATTCCATGCCCCGAGGACACCACTGATAAAAGCCGTCCTCTCAGCCTCAGTCGCCGTTGAGCAAAGATTGTGACCGGAGGCATTGACGACTGCTTCAATCGCCTCTGCAAAGGCATACAAATCCTGTGAGGCGGCAATCATCTTCCCATTTGCATCTGCCTCGGGCAGGTCGGACGCACCCAGATCAGCAACCACCTTGAGCATATCCTTCCGACCAACCACCACAGACCTCATGTGATCCACATAGACCCACGTACCTTTTGAACACTCCACAGACATGGCTACTGCACCTTCTTTGGCCAACGCTGCTTAACCAACTCCAACATCCGTGCGCGGCACTCTGGGTAAGACTCTTCTCCGCACGCCTCCTCTTTCCTATCACCGTCCACCTTTACTTCAAAACCTGGCACTCCACCGCTATATTCGCTTGAACCAAAAGGATTTTTGTTGCCGATCATGGTGCCCTGACCAAAACCGCCGCCAACCGTTATGGCAGCAACAGACGCCAGTAGCCCCGCCGGGTTAAAGTTACGCTTAGTAAGATAAGCCTCCTCAATAACCACCGAAAAGTCTTTTGCATCCTTGGTGTAAGAAGCATACTTACGCAACCTCATTGCACCGTAAGCAACCATGCGCTCCATGGGATCCTTCGGCAAACTCGGGTCATCAATCTGAAGGTCCTCACGCTCTCGACAGACATCAACAAAAGGGCTGATCTTTTCACAAACGCCCTTTTCGTTCCCGACATACAAAACTTTGCCGCCATCAGCCCGCGCTGCAGACATACCAACCAATACAAAGATTACAACAATCAGTAAGTGAACGAGTTTTTTATACATACTGCCTCCATTTCGTTCCGCGACCCCTTTGCCGCGGCAGCTATATTTGATGGTTTATATATATCATAATCTTTCTATTTTGTCAACCTGCCACCATAAAAAACAAAGGGGGATTTAAAATCCCCCACCGCTGCTACATTATTGTGCCGAACCAGAAGGTTGTCCAACCGGTGGTGCAGGGCGGCCATCACCCTGGCGAGGCATCGTCCTTTTGTGCAATTCAAAAAGTTTCTTTTGTACTGCTTGGCTTTGTTCTTCTGCTTTTTCAATAACAGACTCTGACGGCTTCTCTTTAGCGAGTTCACGCAACACTACAATTCGTGCTGAATGCATTTCCTCGATAAGCGGGATGGTATCAGCCATACGTTTTTTGCACTCCAACGTCGAACAGTTACGGATCTGATCAGCAGCGCTCAGTGGCCTGAATTGGTGGGGCTTCCCTTGCGACGGAGGCCCTGGGGGTGGGGTTTCTCCAGCAAAACTCCCAACAGGAAGTGTCAGCAACGTAAAAGTTAATCCTAACAGCGCCTTTTTCATCATAATTTTCTCCTTTTCCTTTGTGAATTAGCATCACGCCTCTGAAGGGCATCAAGCAGCTCAACCCTCAAATCCAGCAACTCTTCCTCGTTTTTTCCTTTAATGGCAGCTTGGCCGCTTTTACCTAAACAGCAGCAATACCTGCCAATTTCGTTCTTTAAAGATTCAATCCGCGCCCCACTATGTTGCCCGGTATAATGTTGATCACCAACACGATACTGCCTTCTCTCCGATAAAAGGCACTCTGGGCACCAGGATCCACGTTGAATGTTCTTCCACTTGTTTTCGAAAACGTGGCCATTACGACACTGAACAATCAAAACCGAGTTGTTGTTTTTGTATTCACCATTAACACCAAGCAGTTTGGCGCCACCTTCTGCCAGTCTCTGATCAATCTCATCAAGGGCAAGCTTAGGAGCTCCACCCGGATTCCTTATCATTGGGTGCCCGAGCTCAAGCTCAAGGGCTGCCCGCGCCGCAGCTCTCCGCTCCCTTTGTCTCCTGTTATATTCATCGGGGTCATAGGGCTCTGGCATCCCTTCAAGCAGAAAACGGTCATCAAGCGACTCCTGCATCACTTGAGCGACCTTTTCAATGTCCCTCGAATCACGAGAATCCAATCTTAAAGTGATTCGTTGAATGTGAGTTTTGTCTGCCATACGGGTAAGCTGTGAACAGCTTACCTTGAGAAGTTCCAGATCCGGATTTGCCCCAAAATCTGTTTTAATTGGATAGACAAAAGCCCTGTAGTTCCAAAAAGCAAAAGAGCGCATTCCGTACTGCTGTATGTAAGACATCAACTTGTCAGGAATGTCCTTATAGCGGCCCGCCAACCACCTGAGGTGCTGGAATCTCCGCACAGCAACACTCAAGGGCAAGCCGCAATCATGGAAATTGGTACTGATGCTAACAGCCACCCAGCTACCCAAATCATACTCTTCCATTATATGACTGCCCTTAAGAGCTATCATGCCTGCTTGATCGCCTTGTACCAGTCTTTGCAGTCAAGCGGCTCCCGACCACAGTATTCAGCGAGTACAGGCTCTTTTCCAGCCCATGCACGCAAATATTTCCTGCATAGATCCGAAACATAAAAGCCTTCATTATCAGTTTTGGGATCTCTGGCAGGCACCAAGCTTTTAGAATCACCTCCGTTTAGATAGAGATAAGCACCAAGTAAATTGGCGAGGTCAACCACCTCATCCTGTGATGCCTCAAACATCTGGCAAAAGTCCCTTTCCCACACACAGTTTCGATACAAGTTTCTCAGTGTGTAAGAACGCAAACCGTCCTCACTCTCATTTCGCCCACCATAAAATTCAATGGCAAGACGCTCTTTAACCAGCAACTGGCGTCCCCCACCCCATCTGTTTTCATTACCCTCGATTACCATGAACGGGCCGGCGCAACTCATGTAAAAACAAAGATCCTTGCCTCCAACTTTCATCTTATAGAAACAAAGCCTTTCCGGATCATCCACCAACGGCGAGGCCATCTTGAATAGCTTAAGCTCCTTCTTCGTGTCCCGAAGGTTGTACTTCAAATTAGTAAAGACATCCCTTGCAGCACCGCCAAATTGGGCATAGGACTCCGGTATCTCCACTTTCGCTTCAAACAAGGCAGACGCATAATACGATGCGATGGTTGTTGCCACGCTATAGAGATCCCTGACACAGGTGCCTTTCATCTTTACATGCAAAATTGCCCTATGGAAATCTTCATGGAAGAGCTCGTCATGGTAATGACGCTGGTTGTCCTGGCATTCGTGAAGGTACTCATGCACAAGCAGCTGCACGACATACAGGAACCGGTCTGGACTCTTGTGAACTGCCTTCAAGTGCCTGCGGTTGATGCAGATGTACGAAATGCCGTCCGTCCATGCCTCTGAATCGGATTCGCCTGCGTAAATTTTTCTAGGCTTGACCCATGTTTCGATATCCGCATCCTTCAAAATACGACAGATGTACTGATTCCCGCGCCTCAGAGCGTTTAGCGCCATTCTTTCGCGTGGCTTGAGCATCTTGTCATCGACAAGTGAAAAACCGTTGCCAAAGGAAGGCGCATATTCTCTTACATCCTCGATCCAGGCCAAAGATTCGGCGGCCTGAAGATCGTCTTCCAAAATTTTGCCAGTCCTGCCCTTTGATTCAGACTTCTTCTGAGCGTTTTGGATAGAGCTCATCAGAATCAAATGCAGACCGTATAAATCTTCGCAATCAAAACGCTCAAGTGTTTTAAGGGTTAACACACGCGCCATTTTCGAAGCATGCACCTGGTCGCTCAAGGAAGAGGCGTCATTTGACATAACCGTGATTGCTTTGCTTCTGAATAAAGTGGCAAAAGAAAAATTTACCCCGGCCACATCTGTCAGAATTGGACAATCCCTGACCTGGAGGTATTCAAATTCTCCCGACAAAAAACGATCAACTATCGCCTCCTGTTCGCCGGCCGACAGGTACTTTTTGCCGAGTAATTTGTTAACTCCAACGTCTTTGAGATGTTTTTCTATCCGGTGCCAAACCTTGCACTCATTCATCATGATCTGGTTTCTGGCGAAGTTTACGGTCAACGGTTGCTTAGAAACCACAGTGCCGGCAAGGCCCAAAGCACCTAAATCGAAGTTAAAACAAAAAACACCTTGGTTATAGGTTGAGAGGTGGCCGAATCTTGACGAATCGATATCAATGTAGGCGTCGTCCGTCTCGTACATCCATGGCTTCTCCGATGGCTTTGTGTTGACTTTTGTCCCGTTGACAAAAAGATCGGTTTCAACATACTCAACCATATGGTTAAGCTCACGTAGCTCTGACTTGAGAACGTAAGACTCTAATGGAGCATACAATTCGCCAGTTACAACACATCCTTCGACAAACGGCTCATTTTCATGGAAATCAAACTGGAGGCCTTTGTTTTTTGTATCCACCACCATCCGGTAGGTGCCTGACCGCCAGGTAACCTTGCCCCAAACAAAACACTGGCCACGGCCGATCCGGAACCTCCCGAAAGTCTTCTCCTTGGACTGCGGCGTGCCGAACTCAGCAAAACAGGTCATGATCTCTTCACGGCTCTCGAAACCCTTGCCGTTATCTGCGACAACGAACGTTTGAGCGTCCAGCGTCACTTCTACTTTTGACGCCCCCGCGTCAATGCTGTTCATAACTAGCTCGGCCATCGCCTTGTGAAGCGTTCCCGACTGTTTCGATATAATCGAATCCAGAATAGCCGGGTGGACAGTAAAATTAACGGTGGCAAGAGATGAATCCTGGGTGGCTATGCTCACACAGCCCCCCCGCTTGCATCCCGTTTGTAGCCAGGGCATTCACCGACGATTTCCCTGTGGCCGAATCCGAGCAACTGCTCCATCTTCCTATTGACCTCCGCAAGTGCCGCTGCTACCCCGCCCCGCGCGTTAAGCAGTTCACGCGCCGACATTACGTCCTTAATAGGCATATCCCGCGCCATTCTTCTCTCGAGAGCCCTGCACAACTGATCAGAGTTGGCAAGCAGTGCTGCAATCAGTTTTGTCCCGTCTGCCTCTGCCAGCAGCACGACAGATTGCTCACGTTGGGCAAGTTCGATCTTTTTTTCTGTTTTCCCCGTTAAAAGCCTGTTTTCTGTTTTCTGGTAACTGTCTTTTGCCGTCGCACAGATTGCTCTCAGGCGATTGCGTTGCCTCATGTGTTTTTCAACCATTCCCACCATGCTGCGGATATACTCATCGGCGTGACCTCCACAGAGCCATACAAGAAGATTATCGAATTGTTTAACGTGTCCGCTCTTGCCGGGCGCAAAACGCCTTAAAGCATTGCTATACTTCTTCATTGCATCGCACACCCAATGCCACTCCTCCCGCGACCAATCTCGGGGAGTGCCACCAGACACCGTTTTCTTCACACTATCCAAAGCACTATTTCTCTCGTTCAACTCCGCTTGTTGCTGTGGGATATCCGCGACTTCAAGCAATTCCTGGGCACCTTTCACACTTGATTCAATCACATCAATAAGCACCAGTCGCATTTCGTCGCCCAGGCTGGCAATCTGTTCCAAACCGACAGGCGACGGTTTTTTAAGCCAAGCCTCCGTCTGACTCAACAAAGTTTTGTTATCAGTCTTTGACGGCTTCTGCCGCTTCCCACGCCCTTCAGAATTGCCTGCTGCTGATCTACTAGCACTCATGCGCTACCCTCCTGCTGTAGTCTTAGTCATCTGCAGAATTTTTACCCGCTCCGCCTGCAGATCTACCTCTTTACCCGTGCCATACACCACCTCATCAACGCCTTCCACAAAAGGCCTGGCGTACCGATTACCACCGCTTTTGTGTGATCTGAAGCAGGCATCATGGCGACAAACACATTGGGTTATCACCCTCGTCGCCCTGCCATCGGCCGGTACTCTCAAAAAACGGAACTGAACAGCAAGTTTATCCGTTTTACCGCACACCGGGCACGGGGGTAGATATGAAAGCGGGCGCCCAGACATATCTTTGTCGTCCTGGTCGTCCTCAATCTTTTGCCGCTGCTCCAGAGCCATCACACCAACGGCATCAGAGAGTTTGTTCAGAACAGTAAGTTTCTGTTTATCGTTGAGCGCTGAAAGCTCTTCCTTAAGCGCCGAGACCACTCTTTGGGCCTTAACGGTGAGTGCTTCTACTGACATTCGAGCTCCCTTCTGTTTATGGAATCCAAAGTTTTTTCGAACATTGGGTTACTTACACAAACACCACCGAGGAAGCCGAGACTTTGGGCGGGACTGGGTGCTAACTTTTGCCGTACCGCTTTCTCGGCGAAAACCTGTTTCGAGGGCACTGCCCAGACTGATACCTGCGCTCAGTAAAAACCTTATTGCGATACACCGTGATGACCACAGCGGCATTTGGAGAGCACACCACATGAATACCCTCACAATCAGCAAGAGACCGGTCCTGTGCTATTTCTTTGGAGCCTACAAAAAAGACAGTGGCGTGGCGATGGTGGACCTCACGACCACCATCGATAACACGCCTGATCTGTTCCTCCGATATTGCTCGACCGGAAACTTTTTCGCGAGCATGGTAGGTGAAAGGGATATCCGTTAACTCAACGGTATCCCAATCATCTATTCGCCTCCCCGCCTTGTGCAGAGATTTGTACGCCTCTTCGTGCCGCCTCACAGATCAAGCTGCTCCCTGCCCCATCTTTGTCTTAGTGTTGTTATCATCATGACCCCATTGGCTGGCCAACTTGCATAAAAGTTCATCTGATTTGCGCTTTGCCGCTTTCTCCTCTTCTGTCTTCCTTCTGAATAACGAACGCACTCCTTGTAGTAATTTTACGACCATCTTTCTGACATCCCTTTCTATGATTTGGGCTTATCCATAAGGACAAGCCTGCTTAAAACAGTAGTCCGAGCTGTTTCCGACAAGGACCTGATACAGCGCTCAAACATAAACTTCTGGCCGACAACCAAGCACTTCTGCCGAGCCCTGGTTATTGCCGTGTAAAGCCATGGGGCTGTCAGCATCATTGTATGAACAGACGAAATCGGAAGGATCACTAGCCTAAATTCACTTCCTTGCACGCGATGGGTGGTGAGGGCATAGGCTAACGACAAAATGCCGCCCATGAGCATCAATGCGTCATATCGGGCGATAAAACCCTCGGGGTAAGCAACCCAAATTTCCCGATTCTGTATATCAATGGCCAAAACCATCCCCAAAGAACCGTTAAAAACTCGCCGCGTATTCGGTTCTTGTTGTCCATCAAGCCCTTTTGCAAGATCGTCTACCGTCCATCCGGGTAGGACCTCAATGTCTTTATTTTGGTTATGGATAACCTTGTCCCCTACCTGGAATAGTGTGCCTCCGATCAACAGAGTCTCTTCCTTTGGTACATCGGGGTTCAAAATGCGCTGCGCCAGATCATTGAGAGCCGCAGTGCCCAAGGGGCCTTTTTTTATAGGGGACAGAATTTGTAGATCACCAATCGGGTCGCGCAAGAAGGGTGCAACCGCCCGGAGCTTTGCCGAAACGTAGTCCAGAATTTCAGCCGTGTTCTTATCGCGTAACGGCTGTTTTTCTTCGTCTGGGAGGGAAAAATACTTACTGGGAAGATTTTTTTCTACAAAACCGAAATCATGATAATCGCTTCGATCACGATACCCCTCAGGAACAATTCCGTTACGAATATCGCTTGCAAACATAGCCAGAACCGAGTTTTCAGACTGACGGTATATTTTTGTCAATCTCGCCGCGGGGATAAGCTCACTGTCCAACATATTTCGGAACACATCTCCACTGCCAATTGGGGGAAGCTGCCCAGGATCGCCAGCAAAGATCAGACAAGCATCTCGATCAACAGCCTCCAAAACCCTGAGCATCAGAGGTGAATTAATCATAGAGCTTTCGTCCACCACAACAACCTGATAACCAAGCTGCTTGTCTGCGCCGAATTCAAATTCCGTGCCCTTCCAACCGAGCGCCGAATGGATTGTTTGCGCGTTAAATCCGCTGAGTTTGCGTATCCTGTCTGCAGCTATACCGGAAAGAGCCATACAACAAACGTCGTCAGCGTTGAAACGCTCCAGAAGTAGGTTGATCAATGCTTTTGAAAGTGTACTTTTACCAGATCCGGCCAGACCCGCTATACCTATGGTCCTGTGCCCTGCGGCCACCATCCGGATAGCTTCTGCCTGTTCTGGCGAGAAAACTATCCTCATCTCTTGCTGGGCTTTTGCGATATACGCCTCAGTTTTTTCTGGCGACAAAATCCTGAAAGGGGGCATGCTGGCTCTTTTTTTCAGGATGGTGTAAATCTTCTTTTCAATAAAGTTGTACTTAGCCAAAGCAACGCTCTCATCGTACCTGACCACGTCACCGCGGGCCTCAAGCTGAGCAAGCACATCAGCGACCTCACCGGTCATTACCCGTCCATGCTCACAGTCCAACTCCTTTACAGCTACAGAGACCGCCGTCTCTGCGGTAACGAGCGTAGTCCCCTGGTCCTCGGCCAAAGTTTCAAGCACATACTGCAAAGCCGCTCCAATCCTCAATGGATCGTGCGGCTTAACACCAAGATGCAGCGCCACTTCATCTGCACGTCGGAAACCTATTCCGCGCACCTCGCACAGACGGTAGACATTAGACCGGATTACATCGACTGAGGGATCACCAAAATGATTGTACACACGCATAACCAGATTCGCGGTTATGCCATACGGAGCAAGCAGATCCGACAACAACTTCACATGCCGATACTTTGACCAGGACTGAGCAATCTTCTCAAGACGCGCTTCCCCTACCCCTTTGATTTTGAGCAATTCAGCATGCCGGCGCCTATCCTCCATAATAGCAGTCAACTCATCATCGCTGTAAACTGCGACCAACTCCTGAGCCACCTTTTCGCCCACCTTAACCACCCTGGACAAAAAGAAAAACATTTCCGATCCGTCTGGCGCCAACGATGCAATTTTGAAAGATACGCCATATCGGGGATGCTGTTCCCATTCCCCCTCAAGAGTACAGATCACACCGGTAATTGCCTCGACATCAAACAGAAGTGTGCCGTTCGCCCTAAACCTGTCCCCACTGCCTTTCTCGCAATTAAGGACAGCCCAGCTGTCGTCGTACATACGCACACTACAAATCTTGGCCTTAAGCTGCACCCCGCTGTACTCCTATGCTCTTCCAGGCATAATGAGTGCCTTTAGAGCCGCAAACATATCTTTAAACGCCATCCTGATGCCGTTCAGGCTCCCTGCGTAAACCTTTGAGCGATGCCACTCACCACTGTCATCCTGCCAATCGTACATTTGGTCACTATGCAACCTCACACGAAACGGCGTATTGATACCGCACTTTGGGCAAACACCAACCAGGTCAAGATCCAAAACACGTGGCACCACGTTGGATACAATCCCTCGCACGTCCCGTGGGTACATCTTGGCGTCACAGACATTGCAGGCAAAATCGAGCTTCTCTACCTTAAAGCCCGAATCCTTGAACACAAACGGGAAATGCCCCTCCACCGTTGGCATTTCAAGCAACTTGATCTGCCGAGGGGTCGCTTCTTTACATGCGCTTAGCGGGGCTCCCATACAGCACCCCCTGGAAGAGAAATCCCTTCTGACTTTATGCTTCCGTTAAACATCGAAAATCCCATGTAAACCTCCTAGTAGCCATCAACCCGCCGCATGGCAGACACATCGCCATCCGGTCCAATCAAGCGGAATTCGGTGTACTCCTCCGGGTTTTCAAACCTTGTACACCAGACCTGCAGCTTCAACGCTTTTTGCACCTGCTCAGGCGTAAACCCTGCGCCAGATGGTGGTTCAACCAAGGCTACCGCAGCCATCGCGTCGGCACCAACGTACTCTTCCTTGAGAAACATAATGCCTCCTTATTATCTATATGTCCGCACCCTGTGGCATTAGCCATAAAAAAGGGGAGCGGCGAGCCCCCCTTCCCCGGACCTACTTCTCCTGGAACACCCAAGATCGGCCCTGTTTTGCGAAACCCATACCCTTTAAAAGAGCAATAGATGTCTTATCATCAAGGGCCGGGGTAGCGTGCACCAACTTAGCTTCCTCATCGGTCTGCACAGGAATATTGCGAAGCGCCAGCGCAGCGAGAACCTGCGACATCGTCATCCGCTCCTTACCAGCCTCTTCCTTTTCTTTGGCGGCAGCCTTCTCGTTGGCCACACGCTTCCGCTCCAGAAGAGTCACTGCCTCGCCGAACCTATTTGCAGGCAGCTCATACATAGTGGTAATCCCGAGGTGGGTCAGAAAACCAACCTCGTCAGCGCCAACATCCTTAACCATTTCCAGCAACTGCTGGCACTGTGAGTGGGAAATTACAGGAACAGACGTTGGAGCAGACATAGAGTCAAAAAGACCCAGCTCCTGAACCGGCTCACCTGCAGGCGAAGCTACTCCCACAGAGGCTTGAGCCACCTGCCCCCCCACCACTGATTCGCCAACCACAACTGTTTCGGCTACCGAATCACTTACCACCCCACCACCCTCAATCACCGCATCGATTACCTGCTCAGCGCCTTCATGCACCACTGCCCCCGTCTGCTGCTGAGAAAAATCAGCGGGAGCCTTCTGAAAAGGGCGTGCATCCTCACGAGGCGCGGAAACAGAATCCTTATCAAGCACCAGGTTTCCATCCTCAGTAACTACACCTACACCCAGCTCCTCAGGAGAATAAACACCGTGGATATTAAACGCCTTGCGCAGCGCCTGAGACTCCGCGACCTTCTTGAGCATGGTGTCAGGCTTTGACGCCCAAAACTGGGTTGGCTTGCCGTCGGCGTTTGTCTGCACATACTCATGGTACGCAACCTCAACCTCAAACGGGCGATTGAAGTCCTTGCGATAAGCACGCCCTGTCGCAACGAGCGTCTTAACCATAGTCCACTCACCGTTAACCAACTTCGGGACCTCCTTGACACAGGTCGTGGCATCAACACCATCGAATGCATGGTTTTTATGAGCAATCACCAGATAGCCATCACGTCCAACCATTGGCTCAATCTTCTCCACCCAGCGCTCGGTGTTATTTTCCTTAATCTTTTGGCGCCGAGGCACAAACATAATCTCTTTAACCAACGGATTAAGCCCCAGATTAGCCGCCACAGAGAAACAGTAGTCTCGCTCTGCGGCAGACACACCAGCCGGGAAAAACTGACGGTCAATCACTTCAATCTGTTCAGGAGTAAATGCCTGAGTTACGATTGCAGGCAACGTTTGTACACCTTGGTTGTTTGCCATATAGATACCCTCCATTTGAGTTTCAGCCGCTTGGCTGTTTCGTCTTTGTGATGGTTTATATATATCACTATTCCGCAAGCCAAGTCAAACTTTTTTACTTATCGATGCCCGCGATTATGGTCAGAGCGCTATGCGGATATTTAGCAGCGGAACCCTAAATGAAGCACCATTGCCAGTTCCAGGGTTTTTCGTCTAACAATCTTGCCGCCACGGCATTGGCCGTCTCATCATCCTCCCAGACGACCATCCCTCGCGGATATCCTTGGGCAAACCAGAAGTAAAGCTTCGCTGACCGCCCGCCGCAATAAACATTATGGATCCCCTCCGTGATTTTCCCAGGAGGGACGTTACAGTAGACAATGCGGCAGTTGTCCTGCACAACCTCTTTAAGAGCCTGCCACAACCCGCCAGAGAACCAAACACCGTAGCACTCATGGTAGTCGCCCATTGACAACAGATCATCCTTGCAGAGCTCCCGGTCATCCATACGGTCGAGATACACTCTGAAGTCCCGCTGCTCAGACTTCGCACGCCTTTGAAGCGCAGCAAGCTGGTCCACATCTTTTTTTACCGCCACTCTCAACATTTAACAGACCTTTCTTAGTCCTCGTGTGGCAACATGATGGTTATACAACGAGCAAGGTTGTCATCCGGCCCAACCATCATCTTCAGCGTACGGGAGACTCGTACAGGCACAGGCAGAATAACATCAAACACAACCACCGCAGCCTCCGGGCTTTTTTTTGCCGCCAAAGACGCCATCCAAAGCAGATCCCAGACGACACCCTTTAGGGACTCACGGTCGGCGCCAGCTCCAGCAACTAGGTTCCAAACAGACTCGGTACACGCAACCGGGCAAGCAAACAGTTTTGCCTCTTCAGGATATTCAGTTGAGAGGTCGAGCAAAACACCATCCGCAATTGCCGTCCTGCGACCATACACCACCATATAACCGCACGAATCAGCCTGCTCCACTGAAACGACGACACCGTCGGGGATCGGCATAAACATAGATTCAGGTGGCACGTCGTCCGAATCATAGACCGTCGCCTCATCCCTGCCCGTCCAGCCAAATTCATTAGACCAGAAGCTTTTCTTGCCAAATGAGTCAGTTTCCTGCTGACTGTAAATAAGATACTTCATGGCCACCTCACGTTTTTAATACTTACTTGCCGAGAATACTGTTTGACCCACTCAGGAAGAGCTGGTTGTGCAGCGTACGCTGCGCAGAAGGGACAGTGGCAAAGCTGATGATGGTTGTACCACACTGTGCCTTCCTGATCTCCAGCCCTGAAAACTGATCCACAGAACACGCATTTACGATGCAAATCGCCGGCAAAGTACACATCTAAAAAATCTGCGTTCCCCATGTTGGCCTCCGCTGCTTATCATGGTTTATATATATCACCAATGAGCGCTGAGTGTCAATCAAACAAAAAAGCAATTAGATTGCAAAAACAGCTGCGTATTCCGGTTGAATACGGTTACGATTCCGGCAGGAAAGCGGCCACCGTTCCGTTTGGAATCCGGTCGGCATTCCGATTCGGTTCCGGCCACTGTTCCGGCAAATTCGGCCAGTATTTTTTGAGAATGTAGCTACGGGGTAACTCACACGGGTATCCTGTCTTCCTTGATTCATTCCAAGGAGGGCGAGATGCCATGAGAAAGAGTTGCCATGCGTAAGATATGAGAGATACTTCGCCTTGTCTGGTCATGCGGACAAAGTCGACGTGATGTTGCCAGATCATGCGGTGTCGGCAAGAGTACCGTAGATGACATGATCAACCGTGCCATGGTCACCGGTTTATTGTAAAATCACCCAGCTTGTTGTTCACCGCGTCCATTGCCTGTGTCATTTTTGCTTTTCGCTGTTCTTTAGGAAACAACGGCAATTGTTGGTTGTGATGCTGCCGGTTGGAAAGGCTTATTCCCAGCCCCTTGAAAGGAGAGGTTACATGCAGCACCGCAGCGCTTCGATCGCTTCTCGGCTCAGGACCGTGTTGCGGATTTGGTTGAACAAAACCCTCGCCTCGATCTCACGTTCAGACACACGGGAAAAATTACGGGTGAGGCAAATTAGAAAAGTTGATTTATGGGACTTGGTCCTATAATGTTATTTTCAAGGAGTGGTTATGCGGGTTTTTAAGACCAAATGGTTTGCTCGTTTTACAAGGAGTGAGGATATTGAAGACGAATGTCTGATCACGGCCGCCAGGAATGCCGAAAGCGGCCTGATTGATGCCGTATTGGGCGGCGGACTTATAAAACAACGCATTCCACGAAGAGGGGCGGGGAAAAGTGGGGGCTATCGGTCAATCATAGCCTGCTGTATCGGTGACCGGTATTTTTTCGTGTATTGCTTCGGGAAAAACGACAAGGACAATCTGACAGCCAAAGAGACTGAGGAGTACAAAAAGTTTGCTGGAAAGATCCTGGCGTTAACAGATTCTGATATATCCAAAGCCATTCAAGAAGGGGCTTTGACGGAGGTTGAGTATGAAAAATAAAACCTACAAAAGTAAAGCACTGGCCGCCTTGCACGAGACCACGAGTGATTTACACGCCATTGGCCTGGTAGACTCAAAAACCATGCGGGAGTTTGACGAATCTTGTCTTACTCCTATCGAAAGCCTCGCCCCTGCGGAGATCATAGAAACAAGGACACAGTCAGGAGTAAGCCAAGCTGTTTTTGCCCATTACCTGAATGTGTCCGTAGATACCATCAGCAAATGGGAGCAAGGCAAAAAGCATCCAAGCGGCCCAGCTCTAAAACTGCTCAACCTGGTGAAGCAGAAAGGCCTTGCGGCTGTAGCATGAGATTGATAATTTCACCGCGAAGCATAGTAGGATAAGCATCGCCAGAGGGATCAGAGTAGTAATTTTTGCTGCATTTTTTCGTACGCTGCTTCCTTGACTACCTTCTGATGCTCCTGCGACAGACGCAAATAACGGCGATACGCTTCATCTTGGTCGGCTTTGGCCTTAGCCTCAGCCAACTCCATTTTTTCAGCCTCTGCTCGTTTGGCGGCCTCCTGCTGTTCTCGACGCTCGCCCTCCTGCTGTTCTTTTATTCTCTCTTTTGCCCCCCAGTCTCCTTTTACCGCATTTCTCAGCCAACCGCAGTTATCTGCTTTGCCTTCGCCAAGCTTTCGGCCAAACAAAAGAAGAGCATCAAGCTTTGGCTGATCCTCAGAGTCTTCCTCCCTGCAGACCTGCCTGGCATCCTTCTGGTGTTCAGCAGGCAGTGTCTGTATCGCCGCCTCGATCTCAGTGGAGAGGGGTTGGTATTTTGTGGCAGGAGCCGCAGGCAAAGAAGCAGCAGCAGGGGCTGTTCGGTCTGCTGCTGCCTCATGGCTAGCCTCCTGTGTAACATCATGGTACTGTTCGTGCGATTTCGCACGATCCATCATGCTGTATTGCACGATGGATGATGCCGTTTGGCACATTGGCTAGTTTCAGTGACTTGTGGTTTTACAGGACCCACAAAAGTAGCTTTTTTGTGAATAATTGTGAGTCGATCATGATCGACGGCATACCATTTTGTTCTGTCCCACGTAGATTGGTTCATGTCTTGCCTGCTGATCACAACTCCAATATTCTCAAGGCGCAACGCCATATAGCGCTCGCTCGGGATGCAATAAAATTCTGTCCAATGTATTTTTTCTTGTTACCGCACCACCTTCCCTATGGCAGCCTGAAATGCCTGGCGGATCTGGTCTTTCGCCCACGGTGTCCTATTGGTGCATAAAGGGGATGAATGATAACAGACATGCACTGGTACAGCATGACCGCCGATCGACACAGGTATCCCGCCCTCCCCTGCCCTTTCAATAAGCTGGACCATTGATTCCTTAGTTTCCAGCAGAGACTGTGCTGATGTTAATCCTACAGAGACGATCGCTCGTGGCATTATCTCTGCTATTTCCTTTTCGAGGTGTACCCGGCAGGATGCTTTTTCTTTGGGGCTGTCCTAGATAACTAAAATCATCTAGGATAGCATATCTGCATATTCCAACGAATTTGAGCAGTTGGCCCGATTTAGACATGACCGCTGTTATTACAACCTGACCGGCTAAGGCAAAGGAAATGACCCCGCTGCCTGCGTGATCATGTAATACTCATCCAGTTCCCGGATAAGAAAATCTACAAAGGCGCGGTTTGCCCTCGAAAGATACGAATTTTTCTTCCACGCGATGTGGAGATCCATAAAAAGTTGCGGATCAGATGAGATGGCGACTACTTCGGCATCCCGTGCTACTACCATCTTGAGGAAAAAAGCCAGCCCCAACCTCTCCTTGACCAGACTTCGGATCAAGGTGAACAAGTTAGATTCTGCCACCACCACAGGTGTGATCCCTTCCCCGGCATGTAGTTCATCAATCAACTCGCGCAGATGATACCCTTCCTTGTAGTGAATCAGAGGTTCTTTGAGCAGTTCGCGTAGCGCAACCTTTTTACGTCCGGCAAAGGGGTGTCCGGGGTAGACGCACGCAACGATTTCTTCTCGTAAAAGGTGGTGAGAGTCTAAACCCTCTGGCACTTCTCCGGCGATAACTCCGACATCCAATTCACCAGATTCGATTTTTCGCTGGATGTTCCAGGCGCTGTCACCGGAAATGGAAATCCTGAGGCCAGAATGACTATGTTTGAATGATGCGATTATCTTCGGAAAGAAAAAACTGCTTAACATCGGGGTGAGACCGACGCGCACCTCCCCCTTGAGCAGACCCCGCAAATCGGCAATCTCCTGTTTTGCGTTGTTGACCCCCTGCAGAATACTTTGTGCATGAAGTAACAGCGCTTCACCTTCGGCAGTTAGAGATATTTTCCTGTCCCGCCGATTAAACAAAAGCACATCCAACTCTTCCTCCAGTTTTTTGATGGCTATACTGAGGGCCGGTTGGGCTATATGCAGTTTCTCTGCTGCCCTGGTAAAACTCTCGCACTCCGCCACACCCAGAAAGAATTTCAGCTGTCGCACATCCATGGATTTGGTACCCCCTCAGGTGTATTCGATATTTTTATAATAATCATAAAAACAATATATTTTCCTTATATACATGCCCTGCGTATACTTGGCAATAAATTCAGGTGAGAGAGGGATATATGGCTATCTATCTGGACTGCAACGCTACAACGCCGGTAGATCCGTCAGTAGCATCAGTGGTGATGCGATTTCTGGAAAAAGATTTCGGCAATGCTGCGAGCCCCATCCATGACTACGGTGTGTTTGCTCTGGCAGCTGTGGAACATGCACGGGGGCAGGTTGCCGAGGTAGTCAAAGCGCGCCGCGATGAAGTGATCTTTACCAGCGGTGCTACGGAGAGTAACAACCTTGCGATACTCGGACTCGCCGAGGAGGGAATACGGAGCGGTCGCCGTCATCTGATTACCACAGCAATAGAGCATAAGGCGGTGCTAGAGCCGTATGATGAGATGGTACGCTTGGGTTTTGATGTACAGATTCTGCCGGTAGGAGCCGATGGCCGTTTCGATCCGCAATTATTGGCGGATGCGCTTCGTCCGGACACGCTTCTGGTTTCAACCATGCACGTAAACAACGAGACCGGAGTACTGCAACCGCTGACGGAGGTTGCGGATATTGTATCGAACCATGACACCTGGTGGCATGTTGATGCCGCCCAGGGGTTCGGTAAGGAATTGGAGCAGCTCCGGCACCCACGAATAAACCTCATCTCCATAAGCGGTCACAAGATATATGGCCCCAAAGGCATCGGTGCTCTCATTGCCCGCAAGCATGACCGTCAGTTCCCACCGCTGCGCTCGCTCATGTTCGGTGGTGGACAGGAACAGGGACTTCGTCCTGGCACTCTGCCGGTTCCCCAGATTGCCGGTCTCGGGGAGGCGGCAAAGCTGGCAGCACGTAACAACTGCGAGCGAACAGAGAAATGCCGTGAATTTCGCGAACAGGCTGTGGCAGCGTTCTCGGCGCTTGGTGCGCAGCAGAACGGCGCAGAAGAATATACGTTGCCGCATGTGCTCAATATATCACTGCCGGGAATCAATTCGGATCAGGCAATCAAGGCGCTGAAGAATGTTATAGCCGTATCCAGCACTTCGGCATGCACCTCACATACTCACACGCCAAGCCATGTACTTGCAGCAATGGGGTTATCGCCTGAAAAAGTGGAGCAATCAATCCGCTTGTCGTGGTGTCACATGACCCCGGATGTTGACTGGTCTGAAGTGGAGAATATTCTCCGTGCTTTGCGCGGATAAGAAAGGTGGTTTGAAATGAGCAACATATTCAGAGAACTGGAAGAAGTTACAGTAGAGCAGTATGACCACTATGATCTGCCGAAATGGCTAGCCGATCCAGTCCTTGTAGTGGCGAGAAGCCCTGAGCTTTATCAGGGGAAGGAGTATCTAGTCGAAATTCTAGTCGCCCAGGTTCGGGAGTATGACATCTATGCCGAAGCAGGCTGTTGTAAATGGGCCTATGATCATGAAGATATCAAGCGGACACTGCGCTGGCTGGAGGAATAGAGATGACAATATTTGAAAAACTGCAATCTGTTACTGAAACAGCACAAAATGAACAGGATCTGCCGAATTATCTGGCGGAACGTATATTTCGACTCATTGAAAACCAGGACAGATTCAATGCCAGAAACTCTGAAATGGAAGATCTGGTGGACAAAGTGACAAACTACGATACCTACGGCCAGACTGGGTATCTTGGCATGGGAATCAATAGTGTCATTCTGGAAAAGGCTTTGAATCGTCTGGAGACTATTTGTGATTAATGATGTCGGTCGCGAAACATCTAATGATTAATAATTTCGTCATAGCGGTCATTGCAGCGGTATGTGGTCATCAGGTCGGAATAGTGGTCACGCTTCGCAAGGCATGCCGGTCAAGTTTACACGTGAAATGCATATGCGTAAAAGTCGACTCAGCCAAGAAAAGCAAGACCGACTCATTGAGTATTTTGTTTCTGGTGCAACAGCCAGAACCACCGCTGCACTGGTGGACGTTCATCGCAATTCAGCAGCACTTTACTTCCATCGCCTGCGCCAACTGATCTGCCAGGCTATTGATGATGACTCTCCATTTGCCGGAGAGATTGAAGTTGATGAATCCTATTTCGGTGGTGCTCGTAAAGGCAAACGAGGCCGAGGTGCTGCTGGTAAAGTCCCCGTCTTTGGCATCTTAAAGCGCGGTGGCAGGGTCTATACCAAGATTATCCCTGATGTACGCTCAGCAACTTTGATGCGCATCCTAGAAGAAAAGATCGTACCAGACAGCATCGTCTATACTGATTCGCTCTGTAGCTACAATGTGCTTGATGTCAGCGGGTTTCATCATGTGCGCATCAATCACAACGAGAAGTTTGCCGAAGAGCGCAATCACATAAACGGTATTGAAAATTTCTGGAGCCAGGCAAAACGTCACTTGCGAAGGTTCAACGGCATTCCAAAAGAGCACTTCAACCTGTTTCTAAAAGAATGCGAGTGGCGATTTAACAACCCAGACCCTAAGCTGCAGGTATTGTTACTAAAAGAACTTGTTAAAGGGTGTCTCAACTAATTATCTAGGACAGCCCCTTTTCTTTTCCTGTTGGTCGGCGGTTACCTGGTGGCCTGCATTTGACAATGTTCGTTATCCAAACCTCGGAGGGATCCACTCCGGCTTCCGCCATCAACCGCCGGAGAATTTTCCCGGCTGCACCGACAAACGGCCTACCCTGTTCGTCCTCATCACCACCCGGAGCCTCACCAATAACAACGACACCACCTTTTTTATAGGCCCCTTCGCCCTTCACTATCTGTATTCTAGTTTCTGACAGGCCACAAGCCTCGCAGACAACTTTTTCGCTACAATCCATAGACACCCCTTCTCTATACCCTAAAAACCGGTCTCATCTGAGAGCTCGTGCAGCAGTTCCGCCGGTATTTCGTCCAGATCAATCAGCATGTCCCTCGCGATAATTAACTCATCTGCTACAATCCTGGCGCAACGCTCTCCTCCACCGCTCACGAGGTCGCTATACAATGTCAAACTCAATATGTATCCCTCTGCGGCCAGACGCGTAGCGAGGTGTCTATAGACGCCTGCCAACTCTTCACCTACATAGGCAGCCAGGCTTGCGCCATAGCCCTTACCCGTAAAGTGCGGCGCAATAAAGATGGAATCCAAGCTAAAGGTAATGTGAACAGACAAATCATCCCACACTGAAGCAGAGACAGATGCGGCCGAATAGCCTATCGGATCGAGCCGGCCATCTGTAAGGTAGATAACAAAACAATAGCGGGTTGCAAACTCATTGGCATCAAACTCGAGACCCAGCGACTTTTGTTCATCAGGCACCTGAGGAGGAAAAACATCAGTTCCAGCGGATCTGCATCTATCAATGAAGTATCGCTCCAGCGCATCAATCGACCATCGAACGTCATTACAGACTACCTTGGCTTTAGGCCGTGATAAAATGGCCTCTTTGTTGGGATGGCTACCAAGCGCAGAAAAATTGATATCACCAATATTTGTAAACTCTTCCAGATAGTATACGTTTGTTTCGATCTCAAGCAGCGCAGACCTGTCTGCTTCAGTAAATGATGGTGTTGCTCCACTGTTATTCATGCAGTTGGTTCTCAAACCTGAAGTGCTCACCAATGAAATTGAGCATCACTGAGCCGGTAGGACCGGAACTGTTTTTGGCAACAATGATTTCGGCGTCGCGCTCATGGTACGCCGTACAGCTGCCATCTTTTGCCTGGCAATGCTCGCAAAACAGTGACTCTCGATGTATGAACATGATTTTGTCGGCGATATCAGCAGTATTGCCCGCCACCCCAACCAGATCTTGCAGGGACGGGCGCTTGTTGTACCTTTTGTCTGCAGCACTATTTGTCCACGAGGTGACAATCACCGGGACATTATAGGTTAACGCCAGTTTTTTCAGCTGATGCGCTGCATGTGTGTATGCTGGATGCCGTGTTTCATTGCTGTACGATTCGCTTGAGCAAAAATCCTGAAGTGAATCTACCGCAATCAATGCAGGAGGATCATTGTCGCGCAAATACTCGCAAACTTCGTCCACCACATCAGTAATACTCTGTGGGTACATCTTCATATGAGGGCCATAAATCTGCATAGGCGACTTGTAAAGATCCGTAGCACTGCGCTGCAACCTTGGCCAGTCAGTGTCTATCATGTACCCGCATCCCAGTCGCCCCGAGTCAACACGGGCTTGACTGGCCAGTAACCGCTCCATGATGGCGTTAATAGGGATGTTTTTCTGGAAAAATAGAGTTTTTTGGGAAGCCTCTCCAATTGACATATTTAAACAGATGTTCATGACCAAAGAGCTTTTGCCGGAGCTTGCATACCCCGCTACAACAGCAAGCTCGCCTGGGAGCACCCCGCCTTGTGTCAGCAGATCCAAATCTCGGAAACCGGTAGCGGCTGCTCCAGGATTCTTCTTGGTTTCGTATACTGCCTGCAGATTCTTAAATACATCCTTCATCATCGGGGCCAGTGGTCCGCCTTCCGGCTGGCGCTGGCCAGCTTCAGCTATGCCATTTCCATCTTTTTTGGGTGTCACGCATCGACTCCTTTGGATATCCACTCGTACTTCCAGTTTTTCTTGGCGATGTATTTCCTTACTTCCGCCCCGCTCATCCCAACCATATATCTGAGGATTGGAGCAGCATGGAAGCATTCCCACGATCCACTTCTGTTTTTCCGCCACAAAGAAGCTGCACAGAAATGAGGGGCATCAACAACAAGAATCTGCACCGCTATCAAGCCTCTCCCTGTTCGAGCTTTTGCTCAACTAGGCCCTCAAGCGAAAAACTCGCACTCGGGATGACTATCGCCGAATTGTACTGAAACTCCTCGAGCAAAAAACAGAACTTTTGGCCCCATTTTTCAATTTCATCATTTAATGCTTCCAAATTGATGTTGACCAACACACTCACGTTAAAATGCATGGTAGCGTTTTCGTCCCAGTCATTATGCTGCAAATGATATATTTCTCGATCGTCCCAGGATGCGTTTTTCATCAAGCCCTGTAATGTGCCTGTTAACTTGTCCAAGGCCCGAGCAAAATGTTCTCTGCACGCCTTGCCAGTGATTTTGATAGTCACAAGCGCCATTGTTTTTTTGCCACTGAAAATTACCGCGTCCTCTTCTTCTTGAATTCTCATCCTACGCCAACTGGCACTAATCTCAGCACTGTAGTTCTGAGGCTTTGTTGAATTTAGCAACGCCTCCCTTTCACTGTTTATTTTGTTCTGACGCTCGCCGAGAGCTTTCATGTCTTTTTGCAGGCGCAATCTGACCGACTCTACACCCGACCCTGTCGCGGCTTCAAAAGCATCAAGCAATGGTAGGTTGTAATACACTGCCCACTCCGCCAGACTAAACCCGCCTCCTCCCATATTGGCAAATTTCAGTTTGTGAGCGTTGAGACGCTTCACCAACTCAGGTATCAAGCTCCTCGCACCAACGAAAGATATGGGCTTGGCAACACAGCCAATGCGGATCAAGTGATTTAACACGACACCTGGACACCGCTCTACTTGCTCTACAATTTCATGCAGAGCAGCACCATTTGTGTACATTTCAATAATTGTGGTTTTTTCGCCTATCACTATTCCTCCTCCGCTGTCTCAAAACCAAGATGTGCGCCATAAAAAGACAGCTCGACAATACCCGTAGGTCCATTATTCTGCTTGGCGATGACAATCTCGGCCAATCGGTCATGCATAGCGGTACACGAGCCATCTCTTGCTATGCAGTGAGGACAGAACATTGCAGGGCGGTGTATGAATAGGACGGCATCAGCAATGTCGGCAGCGTTGCCTGCAACGCCCACAAGATCACCAATAGACGGGCGCTTATCATAAGTATTACGCTTTTCTATTGTGCTGTTGATTGACGATGTGAGCAAAACGGGCACGTCATGCTTGGCTGCGAGTGCTTTAAGGCGATAGCACATGCTTGTATGGGCCAAATGTTTTTCTTCTGCTGACGTGATATGTGAACAAAAATCCTGCAAAGAATCTACAACAACAAGACCCATGTCGTTCTCCGACTTGAAATGTGCAATTTCGTCCTCAATCTCGGAGATATCTATCAGCCCTCCGTGGTTGCCGGAATAGATGTTTATATTTGCGCGGTGGAGTGTGGCTGCGGTTCTTTGCAGGTGTGGCCAATCGTAGTCCAAGAAGCGTCCCGAAAACATACGTCCCAGGTTTATTTTGGCGTGACTGGATATAAACCTTATTGCCAAATCCGTTGGCCTATGCTTCTTTTGGAAGAACAGAATCGGTAATGCATCTCCTTTTGCGATTGTATTCATAACAATTGAAGAGACCAGTGCCGTCTTGCCCGCAGCAGTGTAGCCACCCACAAGAATCAGTTGTCCACCTTCAAAGCCGCTGCCCATCATTATGTCTATATCACGAAAGCCGCTTGAGTGCGTTGGGTACACAATCTTTTCGGGTTCCTGCGCGGGATCGCGTGGGGGCAGTCCTGCCGCTTTGCGACTGGCTTCAATTTCAGCTGGAGTTAGACGGGAACTATACCGTTCCTGCAGCAACCCAAAAGCGTCCCTTATATGGGATTTTATATTACTTGCTGCTTTGGAATCGTCTTCAGTATTTTTTTGATCTTTCATACAAACTCCTTGCAGTCTGCATATGATTATTTTACGAAGTTCTCTTTTGGACAGCTGGATGATTTGGACCTCGTGTTATTGCCCACATCCCGTTTGGCCCTCGTTTGGTTTTGTAGGGCATTATGAGCACCGTATGACAAGTTGGGTCGTCCAAGTACGACAGCCAAAGGCCCGGCATTGGTGAAATGGTTAGTGCGTGGCCGCCGATGGTTATCGGCATTTCCTTCCTGATCAGGCAACCATATAAATCCCACGAATCAGCGTATTCCCTATGAGACAACCATTTTGCCGCAAGATCCAGGCATTGACTATATTTGCTGGCACGGCGCGACTTGATAAAATCAAGGCGCTTCTTGGGCACATTTTTTTCAATTAAAGGGAATGCAGCCAACGCATCCCACTCAAACCACTGCCAATCTATAACACCAGACTTTTTCAGCTCTAACATTTTATCAGGATCTGCGATGCAGATCTGTTCCATCCGCAGCGGAATTTCATCCCACTCCCGTTCGTGTCTCCCGGCGTCTGGGCTTACCTTGATGCCAGCTAAGGCTTTTTCCCAATCTGGTTGTTCCTTTGACCACAACAACACTGCATCATCAAATGAGGCATAGGAACTGTTTTCTTCAGGTGTGCCTACATAAGTCCTGACGTACGGCGGCGCTCCGACCAGGGCTTTACTAACGGTTAGTCCTGATGCGCGGAACGAAGTGTATTCTTCCTCGGCGCACAGGACCAAATCCAGATCGCCGCAATACTCAGCGCCTCTTGCAAATGAGCCAACTACCCACAGTGCTGTCGCTTTCGCTCGACCGGTGTAGTCGCCTCTGAGAACAAAAAATTCTTTCCAGTGAAAATCGACCCACTCCCCTTTGGACACTCTTTCAAGAATTTTCCGCAATTTCTTCTCGAAAAAGATTCGTGGGTGCCGTAGACCTTGGGAACTGTTTATCGGGGTCATTACGCCACCATCCCCTTGAACTCTTCTTCGGTCAACACTGTTACGCCGAGTTTGTTGGCCTTGTCCAGCTTAGACCCGGCAGCCTCCCCTGCAACGAGATATGACAGATTTTTGCTCACACTACTGGCGACTGACCCACCATTGTCCACAACCATCTTTTCAGCTGTCTTACGATTCATAGAGAGCGTACCAGTAAACAAGAAGCTTTTACCTTCCAGCTTGCCGCCAATTACTTTTATCTCCTCTGTTGGCTCCCTGTAGCGAAAATCCGAGCAGATCCGCCCGGTCATCTCCAGATTATTAAACCATGAATTCGCCGCTTTCGACATATTGAGCGAGGTGAACCCTTCGGGGAACCCGCCAGACGGCGTGACGCCATCAACTACCGCCTGTATCGCAGCAGTCGCCAACATCCTGTTGCCATAGAACTCAATCAGACGGTTAACCAGCTTGCGGCCAAAACCATCAAACAGCAGCGCAGCGAAGATTTTGCCAGCCGGTGCATGGAAGATCTTTTTATCGAGTTCCTGCTCAAGGTTGACCTGACTTTTATAGTTCCTGTCGGCGCGCCATGCCAACAGATCGTCAAATGTACGGATACCCAAATTTTCAAGGGTTGTTGCTTTTGCCCCCTCAACATCCATCTTCACCAAAAACGATTCGACTTCTTTCACAGAAGCAGCACCACACTCATCATTGTTACAGACAAGATCAACACCCTGCTTATCAAGCGGTGTATTGCAGTGTGGACATTCACCTGGCCATGCGACCTCCGTTGCACGAGAATAGACTTCAACGCACTTTGGTATGATCATGCCGCTCTTAACCACAGCGATGATCGCACCTTCGTCAACACCCATCTCATGCAGCCAATCTGCATTATTCCCAGTTATTCTTGAGACTGTTGTACCGTCAATTTCAACAGGATCAATTAAAATTACAGGCTTTACAAGCCCAGCCTTTGATACATTCCATTCAATTCCAGTAACAGTCGCACGTACCGCATCCTGATTTATCTTAAACGCAACCATACCTGTTGGATGGTATTCATCTTCGAGCAGGTAACTTGTTGAACACACCACCAATCCATCAATGTCGTATGGCTCAGTCACTGTTTTCCAACGATTCATCGTGTCGGCAAGCTTTTGCTCCAGATCATCGCCCAGATTTTCGTTCCTGATAGTCACCCAGGCGGGCGTCAGGAATCCCAGGTTCCTCAACTCCTTTACCTGTTCAGCTACCGGCAGTTGAGATCCCTCGCCGCCCTTAATCTGATAGGCATACCCCTTGATCATTTCCACATCACAAATTTCAGCGTCATCCCTATTCATTATTCCGACAGTACCGTTGCGCCGGTTTTTCATGCCAAGCACAAGATGGTCATTCCCCGTCAGAGTAACCTCACCACGAATATCCATCGAAACTGCGCGAGCAAGTTTTTTCGGCAAAACCCTCGCAAGCTTTTCACTCCAGTTTCTTCCGGTTGTACCATCCCCCCTGCTTGCGCCTTTTACAAACACACCATTTACATATGAAGCCACAAAAGATGCACCATCAATCTTTGCCATTACGAGCAGATCACCCTGGCAATACTTATTAAGCCAAGGCCGCAGCTGTCCCTCCCCATACTTAACCTTCTTAAGACTTCCAACCACATACGCATGGTTCACTTCACCGCCAGACTCAGTCAGCGACCTTACAAATTGAGCATACTCCTCAGCGCTTTCTACACTCTTCAGGCTCTCCAACATATCGTCATACTGCTCGTCCGAAACCAAAGGTTCGCCGTTCCGGTAAGCTCTATTAAACTTCTCTATATCCATTTTCAATTGAGCAGCAATCATAGTCCCTCCTAAATATCCCCTAAAAATTTGTAGCCCAACTGCTCTGTCTTGATCTTTGCCGCCGCCCTCGCCTCCCTGGCCGAAGGCGCGTACACCCGATCAATAACGTCATCAACGACCAGCGCCTTTTCAACTAGGTCAACATCCACAAAACCACCCGCACAGGCCTCACAGGCTCTTATTGACACCCCAAAACTTCTTCCGGTCAGCCTCTCACAATGGCCGCACTCGCAACCTTTTTGGTGCCGCTGGATGTCGTCAAACATCGTAATTGCATATCGCTGCCCAATACTGCTCATTGTTCACCACCAATATATTTTTATGTACATAAATGTTCATTAATGAACATGATTATACTGTACACCACAACACTGTATAATGTCAATGCGTTGTGTGTGCTATATAGCAGGTCAATGCACCACATAACTAAACAATTCAGTTAGGCTTTGTTAAATACAGCTTCCAACTGAATAGTATTGTATAGTCGTGTAAAGTTTAGTCATATATTGAACTAAACTGTTGTGTTCGGTACGCGACACAATTGCATGATTGTAATGTGTGTTGAATTATGTTGAAGTATTTAGCGTTGCATTATGGCTAGCAATGTGATATTGATCAACACAGTGCAATTCGTATTAATGCCTCATGATATTGTGTTGATCAGTTGTATGCAGATATATTGAGGTCTATGCACAACACTACGACACAGTATGATGCACAACCTATCACTGCAGTTTGATTCAAAACACTACTGGATAAAACAATGGAGGGGCACATGAAACAACGAATTATTGTTTACGCCAACCAGAAGGGGGGCGTAGGTAAAACCACAACAGTGGCTAACTTGTCCGCAGCTCTTGCCTTGACCGGCAGGCGCGTATTGCTGGTTGACATGGATCCGCAAGGGAACGCGTCAACTCACCTGAATGTAAAGCCTGCAGAGAACCAAAAATCCACATACGACCTGCTGCTCAAGGAATGCCCGCTCAAGGATGTCGTTGTAACGGCAAAAGAGAATCTTGATGTAGTACCCGCTGGAGTAATGCTCGCAAACGCGGAAGCTGAACTTGTAGTGGCTAAGGGAAGCGACTCTCGTCTGAAGCGTGGACTCGCAAACGCTACTAACTATCATTATATTTTGATAGACTGCCCTCCAAGCTTAGGTCAGCTCACTGTAAACGCAATGACAGCAGCAAATGAAGTCATGGTTGTCGTCGAAGCTGAAGGGTTCGCTTACGAAGGGACGGCTTATCTTCTCAAAGTGGTAGAGGAAACAAGGAAATATTGTAATCCACTTGTGAAAATAACCGGCCTGATTTGCACCAAGTTCGTTAGCACTCTCAAGCTCAGTAAAGACATCCATGAACGCCTCACTCAAAACTTTGGGGAGGTAATGTTTAAAACTAATATCCGCAAAAATGTGAAACTTGCTGAAGCTGCTGCGGCCAAAAAGGACATTTTTGAGTACGATGAAAATTGCACTGGCGCACAGGACTACGCAGCACTATGCAAAGAAATTATTGAACAGGAGGGGAATCAGTGATGACAAAAAAAGAAGGTTCTAAAAGTCTATTGAGCTCCGTATTCCCAGCCCCTCCGGCCCTTAACCCGCCAGACCATATCGTCAAGGAGGAAACAGACGAACAAAAAACAGGTGAAAAGCCCGCAAAGCCTGTACAGACGGGAGCTAAAGGACCGGAAGCAACAAGGCAGCCCAGGAAGTCCTCCTCGCGCGAACCCAAAGCAAAGACCAAGGCGAAGCCCTTAAAGTCCGTCCAGAAGGGTGCTGGGGCCGTTAAATCAAAAAAACTGGCCAAGGCGGCCATAGATAGCAGCGTTGACGTTAAAACTACGAAAGAGATTAAGGTTAACTTCAACCTTGTCATGACCGAGTCACTACACAAACGTCTCTCTTTCTATGCCGACAACTATGCGATTGGCCGCAAGAGCAGTGTCACAAAAATCATCAATGACGCAGTTGAAGAAAAACTGCTTGAGTTGGAGAAAAAAGCAGGTATCAGAAAATAGGGGTAGGGTAGGGGCATCCGAAAGCCTGGCCTAAGGTCAGGCTTTCTTTTTATCGCCTATCAATTTCTTGCCCGCTGCAGACTTAATAACTCTGGAGCGAGGTGAGTCCATATCAATAACAACCATATCGTCATCACCACGCTTCCGCGAAACAACAGATGTTCGCGGCCCAAAAAGACCATCGGTTACTAATCGCGTCAAACCACGGACAATCAACTTCTTTTTGTACGCCTTAACATCTTTATCTGGCCATTCGCTCACGTCCTGGGGAAAATCTGTGAGCATATTGTTGTTTTTAACAACAGTAAGGAGATTCATCCGGATGCAACCATCAGGACCAGGGGTGTGACTTGAAAAAAACCTGAATAAAGCGGCGCTCGTGGGAGGAAGTTTACAAAAAGCGCGAACATCAATCCGGGAATACATGTGCATTGACCTGATAAACGTTTCAATATAAACCCTGTCCAAAATTACAGTAAAGCTCTTGTTTACTGAATCCACTTCGTAGTTTGAAATGAGGCGGAACCCCGCCTTAAGCGCCTTGTCTTTCATCCTCTTCTTTTTCAGTCGATTATCATGAAGCTTTTCCTTGAAATCCTTGCTTTCAAAAGTAAAAGAACCGGAATAAAGAGCTTCAAGGCTTAACACAAAACGGTCAGTATAATCGCCATTCTCGGGCAGGCCGGCTTGCCGTAAAAAGCTGCGTATAGATCCGCGGACAATATGCCAGTCCTGTATGCCTAGTAACCGCTGCTGCTCTGCAATACCAGCAAGGATGACATAAGTCTTTTCGTCACCGATATAAAGTTTGACGCCAGAATAAACCGTGTATCCCCATGAACCAGTACCGATGACAAAATCAGTTAAGTGCTCACGAACTTGGCCCTTGTTTTCATCAATAAAATATAGCGATTTACGCGAGAGTTCGTGGTGGTAGGGGGCAAAAAGCTCCTGCTGCTGAGGAACAAAATTTTGTGTAATTGTGGTTACTATGTTTTTCGAAATGATTTGTTCTGCATCTGATTGTTTTTGAATGCTCGCATGTCGAAGATCGCTCAGCTCCAAATAGCGGGTGTCATCGTCAAGCCTTACTATTTTCTTTTGCACGGATGCCGGGAGGGTTCCCATAAACTTATCAAGGACAGATTTATTGTAAGCATCCTGAATAGCAATCATCAGGTTAAATTCTTCGAGACCGTCAAACTGCTTTCGGTCGACTGGGTCTAGCGATTGGTAGAATTCTCGCACCTCTGATGTCAACATGCCGTCATCAATTAAGCGCGCATAGGCATCTGCGAGTGGACGTCTGGCCATACCAACACCTCCTCCTGTATCTCCGGAAGTGAAAGTAGCACAACAGAACTCTACATGTCCACCTGGCGCTATAACCAGATCTGGTATTATTGTCGTTGCCTCTTCATACATAACACTCCTCCTGCACATAATTTCCTGTCATATATATGTCAGAGGGGTGTGGCATGAAAAAACGAAGGGAATTGTTGCGACTGTTTGGTCTGCTATCTCAAAAAAACAACGTCAAATCAACACCATGCATTCTAATGCTTGAATTGATATGAAAGGGAATGACTCACTTTTAAAAATCGATACAAAAATTGCAACATGCTGTAATTAAACAAGAATGCAACTTACGGGTCTATGTTTTTTTGTTTGCTATAAAAACTAAAAAGCAAATAGCTCAATAAACTCAGGCCGTTACATCTAAAAGCGACTGCGACTGTTTGGTCGGCCTTCTACAAAAACATCATAATTACGGGCAGTTGATATACTTAATCCCAAGAATCACTCTAGGTTATTTTGCAATAAAAGTGATCAGACTCCAACTTATTGTGGCGAATTAAAGGAACCAGAAGCTTGCGACTGTTTGGTCTGCTAACTCCAAAATGACACACAAAAACAGATATATAAGTCATCTACATAAAGCACTGTTCCGGTGATTAATTCACTGCGACTGTTTGGTCTGCCTTCTGGATACAAGCCGATTAGAAGGAAGTGCCCAACAAAACAGCCCGAGGTGTCCACTAGCCTTTCCCGAAACAAAATCAATACAATAGTCAGAAATTATTGATATTATGCCTAATTACTGCTGCGACTGTTTGGTCTGCTAAGTTTTTCAACCAGGTACCTGATCAGTGCCTCATAAGACACTCGACAAAAGGATCCCACTGCGACTGTTTGGTCTGCTAAGCACAACCGGCTAAAAACACAAGGCCTCTGCTTAAGCAAGTCTTGCGACTGTTTGGTCTGCTTTCTACTTTGAAGATTTTTTGCCTACTGATTACGGCTTGCGACTGTTTGGTCCGCCAATTTGTGTAACATACTGTTGTTTTTAGCTGTTTAATGATTAAAGTTTAAAATAACCGCTGCGACTGTTTGGTCCGCCTTTTTTCGTCAAGCCCGATTGAAATAAACGCAAGAGAATGTAACTCGCCTATAAAACTGATAATTGCAGTAGACGCGTTGCGACTGTTTGGTCTGCTTTCTCAGCTGTTTTTTGTTGTTCTCCCTGGTTTCCTCTGCGACTGTTTGGTCTGCTAACTGCTAACCCCCTATAAATAGGTAATAAAATTCGAACACGCTTACTGCCAAATATCCCTTACGCCGCTACACGCAATCAACAGCAAAACAAAATGAGCTAAAATCTGCGACTGTTTGGTCTGCTCCGGGGCCCCTGTGCGACTCTTTGTGCTGCCTTCTGCGACTCTTTGTTCCTCTATAAGAGGTAATCTGCGACTGTTTGGTCTGCTTTGTGCGACAGGTTGTTCTGACACTCTGTTCTTAACTCCAGTGTTTACGCGGATTCGCACACTCCTATAGATTTTGTTTTTAGTATTTTTGTTTAGAAAAGATTTTAGAACGGCAACTGCATATCAACGAACAAATCAAAAGAACAAATCAAAATCTGCGGAGATGATAAGCCGTCTGTCTGGTCACAGCCCAAAACAGACAGACACCTTTACTTGACACTAGAAAACTTAAGCTGAATGCTACAACCAACGCGTTTTAACCGTGGGAGTACATCAACAGCACCAAAGAAATATTGACTTGACATTCTCGGCTCCCTGAAGAAAAGTTGATTCCAAGAGCAGCGGCTAAGCCGCAAGTCTTGAGGTTCCTGTTTCCGACGGCATTATCCCCCAAATGACTGTTGCCAGTCTGATGAACAACCTTAAAGGCGTGCCAAGCAGACGTCAGGCGAATGAAGCTTGGCCGGCTGCGGAACCGCTGCTGCGACGGGCGATGTCAAGGTTAGCCCAAACTGCAAAGGGAAGAATGTATCCTCCCAGCTTCGGACTTTCCCGGAGACAGAGCGGTTTGCCCGTTGAAGACGGATAGCCTCTCGTCGAGGCCGTGGATGCTGTAGTGATTGGCAACAGTCACGAGAGCCACGGAGAGACGCAGATGCTTGCCGTTAGACCCCCCTGGTTTTAACCATGGGGAGTTTAAGTCTTGCGAATAAGCTTAAACCAATAAAACCACAGGATCGCGCAGGCGGCAAACCACCACAAGGAGGAACAAGCGATGACAAAGGCTGATCTGGTAGCAAAAATTGCAGAAGGAGCAGGCATTACCAAGATACAGGCAGAGAAGGCAGTAGCGGCGTTTACGGGTGCAGTAGAAACGGCCCTGAAAGCTGGAGATAAGGTCACTCTCATTGGTTTTGGCACCTTCAGTGCCGTCGCCCGGAAGGCAAGAACGGGACGCAATCCGCAGACAGGCAAGGAGATCAAGATTCCTGCTAAAACCAACGGTAAATTTAGCCCAGGATCTGGATTAAAGGATCTTGGAGTAAAAAAAACTGCTAAGCCAGCAGCCACTAAAGTAGCTCCTGCTAAAGGGAAAAAGATATAAGTAAACCGCTGGCGATAAGGAATAAGGGGGGTGAGGGTCACAAATCCTCAACCCCCCTTATTTTTTGTTCAGGTCGGCCATCATCTGCGCGGCTAGTCGGTGCCTCTCCACCGGGTCGAGATCTTTCCAGATGGTGCATGCAGCCTGGATAACATGATTGAGCTCGGGGAAACGGTCAAGCATGGGGTCAGCCGCTGGTAAGGGTATGGCAGGCACTGATGCGGGAGCAACAAGTGAAACTGGGGCAAGTGCAAACATGTCGCCTTCGCCCGTCAGGATCCAGTCCCTGTTGACACCGGTGTGCAAGGCGATCAGATCTATTGTCTTTGCGGTTAAGGTTTCGTGACCGTTCAGTACGGCACTCAGGTGTGCCGGACATACGTCTAGTTTGGCGGCAAAATCCTTTTGCTTCACACCTGTTGACTTGATTGCTCGTCGTGCACGAACCACCAGGTCAGATATATCGATCTTTGTTGTTTCCATGTCGCCAAATCTAATTTCCAACTAAATTAAAGAACTATAATTATTGAATATTTCTTGCCACCACTATATCACAATTATAGAAAAACAAAATGGTTTATCATTGCAATACGCGCACTTGGAGCTTGCAGTGATCGATACAAATAATTTAAGGGTCATGACTAGAACAGCGGATTTTGTCTGATGATTTTAAGCATCATTTTGTACAAATCCTGATCTCTGAAATTGAATCTAAACTCGCACTCCTTGAGGTGCAAGTAAAAGGTTGCAGAGTTCATACCTCTGAACCTGGTTAGCCTCGATTTGGCAAAGCCCCAGAAGCCTTCTATACCGTTGATGTGGGTCTTGCCCCTAGCGAACTCATTACGGCCATGATCAACTCTTAGGTGCTTGCCATAGCCGACATCTACAAGTCCATTATAGCCACGCCAGCCGTCGGAATATATGATGCTCTCCGGCTCTACTTTTCCACGGATGATGGCTTGTAGCGTTGCTTTAGAGCAATCAGGAACAATCTCGGTGTAGACTTTACCATTACGCTTGAAGACACCGAAAACAATTGTTTTGCCATATGCACCACGCCCACGCTTACCTTTTATGCGTCGGGCTCCAAAGAACGATTCATCGACTTCAATCTCGCCAGAAAATGGAGATTGCTGCTCACAAAACTCGGCCAGACGAATACGAATGGCTTTGAGAAAACGGTTAACAGTATTTCGATTCAGGCCGCTCAATTCAGCGATCTGAGTCGCCTCCAAATTCAGTGAAAACAGCCGTAATAATTCCCTGAATTTGGCCTCTGAAATTTTTGAACGATTTGCGTACCTATTTTTCATTGTCATGACTAGATGTTAGCACACTTTCTAATGTGCTGTTCTAGTCATGACCCTAATTTAATATATCGACAAGTCAAAATACGGGCGCCTGTAGACAAACTTTGGAGATTATTATGGAAGAAAACACATCTTTTGTAGATCTGTCTAAGATAACCATGCTTGTCGTGGATGACGAACCCTTTATCCGGACCTGTATTAAAGATCTATTTACTCGCAGCAAAATGAAGGTTTTTGTGGCCGCGGACGTAAAAGAAGCACAAAAGATAATCAGCGAGGAAGATGTAGATATTGTTCTTACAGATCTGCAATTGCCTGAAGAAGACGGTGCGGGTCTTATCTCGTGGATGAAGGATTTTGACAGCGACATTGCGGTGCTCGTTATTTCAGGTACAGCCAATATTAGTGATGCTGTACGTGCAATGCGCGCAGGAGCCTGGGATTATGTGACTAAACCGTTTGAACCTATTGCCGATCTACAAACCAGAGTCGAGCGGTGCATAGAACGTCGGGAGATGTTACTCCAGATAAAACAATACCAGAAACAGATGAGAGACATGGTCGCCGCGAGCTCTGCCGATCTCTATAAACTGCACGCAGCAGTGGAACAAATAGCGGCTGGAGTGTTTATAACCTCGATAGACGGTACCATAGAATATGTGAATCCTTGGTTTGCCGCTTCTACAGGATACAGCAAGGAAGAGTTAATAGGGCAAAACCCACGAATTCTCAAGTCTGGCGTTCATGTTCCCGAATTCTATAAAGACATGTGGAGTACCATACTGAACGGCGAAACCTGGTCTGGCCGGATCTGTAACAAACGAAAAGACGGTACGCTCTACACAGAAACTTGCAAGATAACATCTCTTAAAGATGCATTAGGAAATGTTACTAACTTTGTGGCAAGCAGAGAAACAGTCCAAGAAGAGCAAATCTCTTGAAAAAAAGAATTAGATCCATTTTCATTCTCTCCCTTTGTGCAATCATTGGCTCATCCGCTTTTGCAGATAAAGCATCTGCGGAAGAGTCTCTACCCAGGCCTGACATGAAGGCGCATAAAGTCCATGCCGAGCCCCTGTCAAGTCGCATATTGCTCATAGGTATTGATAAAAACCCACCGGTTTCAATCCCCGTATCAGAAAATAAAGCCCTTGGCTTTTACCCTGAAATTTTGGAAGAAATTGCTAAAAAGGAAAGATGGAATATAAAATACATCCCCTGCAGTGGCCGCCAGTGCTGTGGAATGCTTGATGCCGGCGAAGTAGATGCTGTTATAGGCTCGCCCTGGTCGAGAAAACGGACGGAGCTATACGATTTTTCAGCAACCGGGATTATTAACAACTGGGGACAGATAATTGGTCGACGTGAGGACGACACGACAAAAAATATTGCTACACCCCATGACCTAAAAGGGCTGACTATTGCCGGTGTCGAGAAGGATACTCAGCTTGAAAAACTGCGTGATCTGCTTTTTGACGAGAATGTCGATGCCAATATCATAGAGTTCCAGGATTACAGCCAAGTGGTCCTCGCTGTTGCAGGCAAGGCTGTCGATGTAGGTGTTGTTAACCGCTTTTACGCGGTCAAGGCGAAAAAGACCTGGTACAACCTACAACAAAGCAACATGGTGATTAACGCGACTCCATTGGGTATTGCCACTAAAAAGGGACACGAAAAAGAGATGCAGTCCCGGATAGATTATTGGATAACTAGGTTCAAAAAAGATCCGGACTCGATTTATCACAAGGCCTATAAGCACTGGCTTGGTGATCTTGACAAACCCCCTGTGTCGCGGTGGTTATATATCTCTGCGGGCGTAGTAAGCATCAGTTTTCTCTTTGGCGCCATTCATCTTTTTGTTCTGCGCAGGCAGGTAAAAAAAAGAACATCCGCCCTGTCCCAAGAAGTGCAAGCAAGAATCGATGCAGAGGCAAAGCTTGTTGACGAGAAAACAACACTCGAAGGTTTCTTTAACAGCCTCCCGGGACGAGCTTTTGTCGTTGATCCTGGCGGCAATTTGCTCCGCTGGAACAAATACTACTGTGAAGTCGGCGGATGGGATAATTCTTCGCTCAGCAACTCCAGATTCGTTGATCATATCGCACCAGAGGATAAAGCCAAGGCTCAGCAGGCCCTTGACCGCTTGTTCTCTGGCGATGTTGCAGAAGGGAAAATCATAGCTGAATGCACCACAATAACCAAGGATGGCAACAGGATCCCAATGTTGTGTGCCGCACTTGTCCAATCGAACGCCGAACCTCGTGTCATAGGTATTGGGGTAGACATCTCCTCACAGAAACAGGCTGAGACCAGCTATACAGAGATTTTTAATGCGGTCAGTGATGCCCTTCTTGTTTTTGATCACGACGGCAATCTGCTTGATGCCAACACCCAGGCGTCCACCATGTTTGGGTTCAGTAAAGCAGACTTGATGGATATTGGAGCTAAAGCTTTTTGCTCCGGCTCTCTACCATATACATCCGCTGCCTGGCTTACCCATCTTCGTGTCGAGTACGAGAAAGAATCCCCCAAAGTCATTGACTGGGCTATTGTTGGTAAAGACCGGAACCAGATAAATCTTGAGGTTGCGCTACGCATCGCATGCATTGGAGGCGAGAAGCGGATTGTTTGTTCCTTCCGTGACGTAACCGAGCGGAAGCAACTTGAAGATTTTATTGCCCAACAGAAAAAAATGGACTGCGTCGGGCTTTTTGCGAGTGGTGTGGCCCATGATTTTAACAACGTCCTCTCGCCCATGCTTGTCTACGGACAGCTTTTAAAAGAAGAGTCTGCACCCGATTCTTTGTCGCAAGGATACGCTGTACAACTGCTTGAAGCGGGCAAGTTGGCCAAGAAACTCGCCTCGGACCTAGTGGGTCTGTTTCGTAAAGATTCTGGAAGTGCCACCTGTTTTAACTTAAACCAACAAGTACTTACCTTGCTCCCGTTTTTACAGAAGACAGTCGGTAAAGACATTGAAATGTCCATCAACTTAAATCCTGATCCTTGTTATGTCATGGGTTTTGTTTCGCGGACAGAACAGATCTTGCTAAACTTTGCCGTAAACTCCCGTGATGCAATAGAAAGTAGTGCGAACACCAATAAAGGGAAAATCGTAGTGGCTACGCGCCTGGTCGACATAACGGAAGCCGACCAGTCAAAATACGGCACAATAGAACCCGGCAAATATGTTATGTTGAGCTTCGCAGATAACGGTTGCGGCATGACAGAAACCGTTAAGAACAGAATATTTGAGCCATTTTACACAACAAAACCCCCTGGTCATGGCACTGGCCTTGGCATGGCAACCGTTTACAATGCCATTCACACCAACAGAGGTGGTATTCATATTATAAGCAAACCAGAACGCGGGACGACAATCGAAATAGTGCTTCCGCAGTGCCTGGATGAAAACTGCCGCGACTGATCCCCCTACAACCTGTTTCTTCAACAAAGCCGCTATATGCGGCTTTGTTGAAGACTCCAATATTGACATTATCGCCCTGTTGTGATATATATAAACCATCACAGCATGGGGGCAGGTATGGATACGGCAAAAATAGAAAAAGCAAAGCAGATCATCAAGGACGTAGCAGAAAAAGGCCATCCCTTATTCACTTCAACCTCATGGGGCAAAGACAGCACCGCGACACTTAACCTTGTACTTACCTCCTTGAAAGAGTTGAAAGAGCAGGGGCTAGAAGTACCACCGCTGTTCATCACAACTGCAGACACCTTATTGGAAAACCCTGAAATGGCATCACATGTGCAGCGTGAAATGCAGTCTGCTCAGTCATACATAGCAAAACATGACCTCAATGCTCGTATTGAAGTGTCAACCCCGAATCTTCTCTCTCAGTGGGCAGTAAAAACTATCTCTGGCAGAAACCTTCCTGTGTTTGCCAACAAAGGCACACGCGACTGCACGGTCGACATGAAATGCAAACCGCTGGAATCGCTCAAAAACAAACTCATGAAAGAACTGGCTAAAGAAACAGCTCTTAAGCCAGTCACCTGCATCGGCACACGCTATCTCGAGTCATCAGGACGCGAAAAAAGAATGATAGATCGCGGAGAGATACCCGACGGCATATGGGTAGACCCTGAGAGCAAAGGGCTTATGCTCTCGCCGATTGCCGACTGGACCGATTCTGACCTCTGGCAGTACCTGTATGCCTGTTCCAGAGGAGAAACAGAATCCTACGGCGACCTGAGCAGTCTGATCGACATTTATTGGGCAGGCACATCTGAAGCAGCAAGTTGTGATGGCATTGAAATGCCAAACTGCCGGTACGGGTGTGCAATCTGCTGCGTGGGGAGAGACCGTTCACTCGAAGCTATGCTGGCCAAAGGCGAGCGTTATGCTTACATGCAGTCACTCTATGACCTGCAGCGCTTTCTCATCAACACTCAGCACGACCTTTCCTTACGTCAATGGGTAGGGCGCTCGATCACTGATGGCTACCTAGCTATCGGCCCAGATGTCTATTCACCTGAGATGCTTGAAAATCTTCTCCGGTATTGTCTGACGATTGACGTGCAGGAGATGGAGTCTGCATATAACGCCGGGATTGCTCCGCGCTTCCAATTGATCTCGCCAGAGGCATTAATAGCCATTGATGCCCTTTGGTCTCAACAGGGGGTGCACCGATCCTTCCATGCACTCGAGATCTACCGTGACATCTATGTCAACGGCAAACGATATCAGATCCCAGTCACCGCTCCAGGTAAGCCCGTCAAAATACCGGAAGCACGCTATATTGAGGTAGGCAAAGGATGGGAAGACCGTGGCGGCAAATACGAATATTGCGGTATGCGCGATATCCACCTGGAGATGGTTAACGAGCAGGGTGATGGTGGGTGCCTTGAACACAAAAAACTTAAGGACGGCCGAGTAGTTCTGGATGCAGAAAGCTCAAAAGAGGCATTTGAAATCAATCAGGAGTCTATAGAGTTCATTTTAGGCTTTGAGCTTGATTATCTCATTGAGCTTGGATACCGGATGCCACGCAGTTATGGCTACAAACACTACATCACGCTCGGGGCATTCAAACTAAACTCAAGCCAATTTCTCTCAACCGATGACATCTTGCGCAGAACCACCTTTAAAGAGTTCGAGGGAATTTTTGAGATGCCGGTTGAAGAGTTGATGGAGTTGACCATATCTGCAGAAGATATGCGATTGGCAGTTGCAGACAGCCTCAGGCCAGGTTGTGTAGGCGACAGTCACCAGCCTGGTGCCAGGGTGCTTACTGCCTCAAACAGAGCAACCAAACCTTACCCCAAAAAGCCGCAAGACGTAGCAAGGTGGCTGATTGACTGTGCTTACACTGAAGCCCGCCTACGAAAGGATAAAATAGCCAAGGAGACGTTCAGAAAAGCGAAGAGGGACTACCTTCCTGCAGATGCGGAAATTGCTGAATACTACTTGTTCACAAGGGCCGAGGACCCTCAGCAGGGACAACAACAAAGCGCAAAGATTATTCCGATTCACGATAAAATTCTGGACATCATCCCAGAACAACACAATATCCCGGCCAACTGGATCCAGCTAGATCTGCTGGCTGCATGAGGTGCCTATGATTAAACGCGAAGAGACATTGGCGACGAAAAAATTCGGCCAATACAGAGTACTGCTTGTAAGGGCTCTCGGAGGCCCCCAGGTCCGTATCACTGACACAAAAGCTTGTGGGCGTATAGTGGTTATATTTGAGGCCATAAGTGATGGTATAGCCTGCTTCGATAGCATCACGGCGGATACGGTTGAAACAATGGTAAAGGCCTGCTATCACGCCAAAGAAGCAGAAGAAGCCAAACGGCAGCTGGCATTGGCGGCTGGGCACTATATCTACGGCACCTTGGACTGGATTGAAGCAAAAGAAATATTTAACCCGATCGCTGCCAGGGAACCCTCTACATGAAACTGCTTGTGTCAGGTGCCACTACAACGATCCGGCGGCATATCAATCATGGAAATCTAGGCCAACTAATAACCCCAAGAGACCGGAACGCACCTATCCGCGGCATGGCGTACGCTGCTGATAACTCGGCGTACTCTGACTGGAACGAGCCAGCCTTCATGCGCATGCTTGACAAAATCCAGGGGTACGAACAAAAGCCACTGTTTGTGGCAGTACCCGATTTTGTTGGGAACGCCCGGATCAGCAGTAAGCTTTTCGATATATGGGCACCGGAGATTATTGACAGAGGTCTTCCTGCCGCTTATGTGCTCCAGGATGGCCAAGGAGGCGTTTGTGTCCCGTGGGGGGATATCAGCGCTCTGTTCATAGGAGGTAGCACCGCTTTCAAGTCCTGTGATCATGTCCGCTACCTAGTCAAAAAGGCGAACCGAAAAGGCATATGGGTCCACATGGGACGCGTGAATAGTTATCAACGTCTGCAGGTGGCAATGGATATGGGTGTTGACAGCGTAGATGGGAGCGGGTACAGCAGGTTTGCTGAACTTAAACTGGCCAAAGCGCTTAATTATCTGCAGATGGAGCAAGGGGCTCTCGAATTAAACAAATATTTACTTGTGGCTTGATACAGCATCCCAAAATATCGGAGAAAGGAGAAATTATGAGTGAGTCAAAAAAAGAAACATTGGAGCGATTAGCACGGAGGACATTTCAGTTGGTACGTCTTGAAAAACTTGAAGCCCCTGAAAACATTATTCAGCACCAAAAGCAGATGCTCAATGAAACCATCGGTAGCAAAGAGATCAACATAGGAACCGACCAAAATTTAATCAGGCAGTTTTTTATGCATCATGCAGCGATGATGATTGCCAATGATTACTTTGCCCGGATAGGTGCCATGGGTAACGATTGCTTAGACTGCGCACACACAGATTCTTGCAGCGAGACAGAAGAAGTGCAAGAGAGCGTTATCGACCACACCCGCACATGCAACAGTTTCGTAAGAGCAATCAGGGCGTCTGAGGCGCAAGAGATAGAATCAAGCTTTTTAGCAGTGGACGGTTACTACGGAATAGACGCTCACCGAGACATTCATGAGGTGCGAGAAATTGTAAAGACAATGATCTCAGAAAGAAATACTGCTATTCGCCCTCCTGTATAACCGCCTACAAAAAGAGTAACACGTTGACAAGTTTGCTCTTTCGTGATATATATAAACCATCACATCGCGATGGAGCGAAATATGAGAATCGGCATAATTGATTTTGACTCAACGCAGGTCAACCTAGCCTGCATGAAGATCTCGGCCTACTACAAGCGGATGGGTTGCGATGTGGTTCTAAACCCGACGTCAGCATCGCAGGCCGACCACGTTTTCTGTTCCGTCGTTTTCTCCTGGAACAAGGAGCAGGCCCTCAAGCTCGCCTCAGTTTTTCCTAGTATCGAATTCGGTGGCACCGGGGTCGATATCCATAAAAAACTTCCCGCAGACATTGAAAGAATGAGACCGGACTACGATCTGTATAGTGCGGACATGATAGCCAGGCGTCTCAGGGGCATCATGACCAGTGATCGCCGGAGAGAAAAGGCCGAGGTCATAGTCAATGCGGGTGTGGGCAGAACCAGTACTGGATGCAGCAGATCCTGCAGTTTTTGTATAGTGCCCAGTTCAGAGGGAAAGCTTAAAAGTGTCGGTTCGCTAGCCGAGCTCGTGAATCCGAAATCAAAAGTAATAACCCTGCTAGACAACAACCTCACAGCTGATCCTGACTGCCTCGAAAAGCTCAAGCAGGCGAAAGAGATGGGGTTTACCCTCGATATCACTCAGGGGATCGATTCGCGAATCATAGCTAAGCGCCCTGACATTGCAAAGGCATTGTCTGAGGTCAAACACCTGAGATCCATTCACACTGCTTGGGATCTGATGGAATCAGAATCGCTTGTTTCAGAAGGGATCCGTGTGCTTTCGCGCTTCATTGCAAAAAGCCGTCAACTTGTCTTTATGCTCACGGGCTTTAACACGACCTTTGAGGAAAACATGTACAGGTTCCGGAGGCTGCTCGAAATGGGCGTGGATCCGTACGCCATGCGATTCCGCGGGGGTGATGGTTGCGGCGATGAATACGACAAGCTGCAGAACATGCACTTCAGTCGCTGGGTCAACGGACGCTTGTACAAGAAATGCAACTTCGGCGAATACACAAACTGGCTGGTAGCTGAGAAAAAGTATTTTGATTCACTCGCCCAGCCGCTTTTGTTGGCTGCCTAAAAAGGGGAGATCACGCGTGGCCTTTAAATGGTGGGAAAAGACGGTCGAGTATCTGTTTGTGCTCGTGATGCATCAAGAGGGCAAAATGTTCCTTGCTCCGCTCGATGGCCCAGAGGAAAGGGCTGGTGACGCCATTTTTTCGCGGGACAACAGGTGGGCTCTGATAGAGTTCAAGAAAGACGAGTCATCTATCAAAGATGAGTGGAGCAAATTCCACAACTTTGAACAGGCAAAGGTAGTCTTTGAGAAGGAAGACAACCACCACTTTCTTGTTTACGGGTTACCGGTGGAAAAGGGAAAAGAGCTAAAGCTGATGGCATGCACGTATTTTTCTGCTCGATACACGCCAGTAACCAAAATCGTCCGCAACGGCGAGAAATTTTCCGAATTCCTAGCATATGTGAAGGCGTTTATAAAATGGAAAAAAGGGCCGGATAGCGGACCTGGTGGACTGGATCCAATCTTAGATAACAGCGTAGTAGCAGGCATAAGCACAGAAGGCATCATTGTGGAATGTATAAGTCTTTCTGACTTTCTAATACAAGCTGGCGAGAAAACGGAGCCTAATAACGAGTATTTCACTGCAGGAGCCTAGCGCGGCAGACGTTATGCCACACTCACGAAACATATATATGTAGATAGTACTATCAAACGGAGAGGCGTAGCAGTATGGCCCGCAAAAACAATCTCTCACTAGGTGCCCTGGTAGTCCTTTCGGGGTCTGGTGCTCAAATGCGAATAGAACAGATTGAAACCTGCAGACGCAACCAAAACGTGATCACGCGCATTACACTCCGTGACCAATTCCATCGCTTGCACATAGCGACAGCGGAAGAAATAAATTCAAATCCGCGTAAACCAGTATAGTGGTGTCTGCCGAGGAAAGAATTTGCCCGGTCTGCGGCAACATGTATATGGCAAGGACTGCCGAGCTCAAGAGGGGTTGGGCACAGACATGCCCTCAAAAAACATGTGTGATGACACGCCGTGAAAGCATTCGCAAAGAGATGACGGCCGTACAGAATGGACGCGTACTCGCAATGCCAACCGCAGGGCTGAGTTTCGCCGACATATCTTTGGCCGCCATGGATTGCGGCGGAAACAAAACACGCACCGCCAAACGCCTGGGGGTGAGCATCAAAGGGCTTGAAGCGACAATTGAGCGAGAAAAACTGCACCACTGGTTTTCCGGAAGGTCGGCGCCCCGCCCACGCAGTCGCTGTGTCTCTAAAAGCGATGTTGAATCCTTGGCCCAAGAAGGATACACCCGTAACGACACCGCATACCTGCTTGGGATAAGCCCGGCCTACCTCAAAAGCCTGATTCAGTTATGGAATCTAGCGGATGCTTTTATATTACGGAAAGGTGTCGCCGCCGCCGTCACGCGTAATGGGTACGCATGGCAGGCTGGGCGGTAGGGTATGGTAATTTCCAGTCAGAATAGGTCGTTTCATGGGGGATCGCATTACCGGATCCCCTTTTTGCCCTTTAGCAAAGGAATTGACAATTCTGTGTTAGTATGATATATATAAACCATCACAACGGAAAAGAGGACAAAATGGATAGCGACAAAGACAGAAGTTGCTGGATGTGCGGATACTTTGGCCCACGTGGGGCAAAAGCGGAACAGAGGGATGATCACTCTGGGCGCTGCCATGCTTTTGATGACGAGAACGGAACTGAATCTCTGCTTATTATCAGCGGGTCAGAGCGTGATACTGCCATCAAATGCAAACGCTATTTCAGGCGCAGTCGTCACTTGACACTTGCCGAGTTTTTGTCATGGCGCAGTAGTATCGCCAACGACCTGCATAAACAGGTGACAGAGCGCCAGTTCCGGATAATCACGTTACTGCTGGCAGGATGTGCGTTTGTCGATTTTGCCTGTAAAGCCTTCGGACTCTGGAAGTAGGGAGATACTTATGTCAACTGAGCTTGCTATTGACCTTTTTGCAGGAGCCGGTGGCTTTACAACTGGGGCTGAATCTGCAGGGATCAAAGTGATCTGGGCAGCAAACCATTGGCGCCTTGCCGTTGACTGTCATGCTGACAACCATCCAGATACCTTCCACTCGTGCCAAGACCTTCACCAAGCAGATTGGAGCGCCATTCCATCACACAACATCCTGGCCGCTTCGCCTTGCTGCCAAGGGCATTCCCGTGCGAGGGGGAAAGACCGACCTCACCACGATCTGCAGCGGAGCACAGCATGGGCTGTAGTCTCTTGCGCTGAGTATCATCGGGAAGATGTTGTTGTGGTTGAGAATGTGCCTGAATTCGCAGACTGGGCTCTATATCCATGCTGGGCTGATGCCATGAACCGCCTTGGATACGCTGTCAGCCCTCATGTTGTAGACGCTGCCGACCATGGTGTCCCTCAGCATCGCAAACGCCTGTTCATTGTCTGCACCAAATCAAAGACCCCGCTTAAGCTTGATCTACCCCAAAGGGAGCATATGCCCATCAACAACGTGATCGAGTGGGACTACCCGAAATGGAGCCAGATCGACAAGCCGGGAAGAAGCTTGGCAACCCTGCGCCGGATAGACGCTGGACGACGGCAATTTGGAGAGCGTTTTGTCGCCCCATACTACGGCAGTGGGAGCGGCATGACCGGCCGAAGCATCCACCGTCCTATTGGCACCATCACGACGCTGGACCGGTGGGCAATAATCGACGGAGACCGCATGAGAATGATGCAGCCACCAGAGATAAAAACGGCCATGGGGTTTCCGGCTCATTATCTTTTACCGGCTACCCGTAGAGAGGCCATCCAGATGCTTGGCAATGCGGTGTGCCCGCCTGTAGCGAAGGATATTTTTGAAGCAATTCGAAAGACGGCGTAAACGGGCCCACCTGCCCGGATATAGTGACTGCCCGTTCGACATTATACTTCGCACACAGCAGTGCAGTATCTTGACCCGCTTCAAAGGCCGGTTACAGCTAATAATAAATTTTCGGTTAAGTGGGCAGCAGACCAATTCGGCAAATTTGAAAAACGGAGATAAGATATGAAAACCTACTCAATAGAGCCAATAACTGCCGATAATTTCCGTCCAGGCATGGAACACAAAGAAGGCTTCCTGGTTCGGTACCGTCCCCACGAAGCCTATGGCTGGCTCTCTTGCCGCACCTTCGCAACCATATCTGAAGCAGAAGTTTTTGCTCAATCACTCGATAGCACCGGAAACCTCTCGCTGTGACGCCACGCCTTCAGAAAATATTGGACAGGGCGAAAGAGATTGGCTACTCGCTTCCTGGCAATCCAGATACCGATCGCTATGCGGCTGGTGTATCCGGGGGAGCCGATTCAACAATTCTGGTCATCCTACTGAAGCACCTGTTTCCGGAACAGAAGATTGACTATATTTTCACTGATACCCATGCAGAAGCGAAGGCCCTGTATCAGAATCTCGATCGCCTTGAAGAATATCTTGGCATCAAGATCATTCGGATAGTACACGCAAAAGGCATGTACGGCACGATTGAACAGTACGGCGGGTTTCTTCCTTCTATACGCGCCAGATGGTGCACAAGAGATCTGAAAATTCTTCCTTATCGCAAATGGGTGAAGTCGGTGGTCACTGATGGCCAGGTCCTCCACTCATTTGCCGGAATTCGCGCAGATGAAGAGCAACGGCATGGTCTCGTGACGTCTGATTCACAACTGGTGAGTCACTTCCCCTTTAAAGATCTTGGAGTGGATCGCAATGACGTTTTCACCATCCTCCAAGAGACGATCGGTATCCCTGGATTCTACTCAGGCCGGACTCGGTCAGGGTGCAGCGTCTGCCCGTTCATGCGCAAGAGTGAATTGCTGGCGACCTTGAGGTGGGAGCCAGATGCCTTCTCACTAGCTACGCGCAGCGAAAAATTGTGCGAAGCAGACCTGATTCGTTTTGACGATTACACGGTGCCGGTGACAGAGGAAACACGATTGGCCAGCAACCATGTCACTCTGCCTATTCCAAGGCGGGTTGATGTTAGGACTGCCGACTCATCCTCTCCAGCCTGCTGGATCAAGACTGACAAAAAGAGCCTGTTTGCCGAGGCCCAAACGCAGGTTCTTTGGGTCGGTGCTGAGTTTTTTGTTCACCCAGGTGTGGGCGACCATGGCGTTTGGTGGCAAGAGCTCGTGGCTGTCTCAACGACTCGTTCAGGCCTAGTGCGTCAAATGAAGAACCACCATCAGCATCGGCTCAATGTCCCAGAAGTTAAAGGCTTGAACCGAGAGCAGATGCTGGACGAGCTGAAGCTTGCCATCTACCAAGTAGAGTTGCCACCTGGTGCAGTTGACCTGGGCAAGCCGGGTGCAGGTGCCTACACATGGCAACCAGGCATAGCATTGTCCCAGATGAAGCAGCAGCACTCTGCTGTGCTTCGCACTTTGCATGTAGATGGAATGGATCAGGAGATAGAGGATTATGCCTGCGCTCCTGAGCTTACATGGGCACACGAGCGCAGGGAAAGCTTACTCCGTGAGCGCAAGAAAATAAGTGAACCGTTTGGCCGCGTATTAGCCATGGATTTACTTGAGATGTCTCCAAAGGAAACGGTCGAAAATGCCGCACACGATTTGGCGGCAGAGGTAGACAAGCTTTTCAGTGGCCAGCACCAGTCAGACGATTCACAGATGCACCTGTTTGGCTAAGGTGGTGTTTAAAAATGCTAACGATTGAAGAACAAAAAGCGTTGATAGAGAAGATACTCAGAGAGCACCCTTATCTGTCTTTTGAAGGCAACTTGCTTGATGTGACAATATCCGACCTTGCTCAGAAAATCGTAGATGCGTTGGGCAGGTAAGGGCTTTTGACAGTTTTGGCAGTTAGCCAAGTGGCTTCGCAAAAATATTATCCGGCAAGTTGGCAGGATTGACTTTTAAGCATGTGCGTGATATATATAAACCATCACAAAGACGGAGGACATGCCATGCACTTGAGCCAACAGGCAATCCAAACCATAAGAACGCAAGGGAGATCACTCGGCCTGGATGAGGATCAAATTAGCCAGGCCATAGAATCTGCAGATGAAGAGGTGGCAGAAGGGCGCTTTGAGGCTCATGCAGTCAGATCAGCGTTTTCCTCCAGGTCGCCTGCGTCATCTTCAGCAAAAGCCGAATTTAATCGGATAATGTTTTCCCCAGACACATCGTTCTGGCTCAAGTGTGCTCTTGGATCTGCAGTAGGGTCAAACAACAAGCGTGTTTTAGATGATGCGCGCAAACTCCTAAGCATTCTTGAGCGCCTGCACCAAGAAGAGGAAGTATGCAAAGCATGACAGGCCCAAACGAACTGTTTTGTTCATTCGAGGGTTTTAAGCCGTTCAAACAAGACGGATCTCCAAAGCCCGGTGTCTTCTTTGCAGAGTGGAAGCAAAGCAAAAACCGGACAGCGATTATGGCGTACGGCAGGAACGTCGATGCTTTCTGGTTTTACACAGACGAGAACCTGACGCTGGAAGATGCCAAAGCGAAGCTGGGCGGGGTTGCGGTGCTTTCTCAGGAAGAATACGAGAAAAGGTACTCAAAGTGGGTTGCAAAGACGGCAGTAAAGATCCGCAAGCAGATTGATACCTTCTGGGCTTCACGCCAGCCAGCAAACATTCTGGCAGAGAAGACGCCATGCCTTATTGGCGACATGCGTATTGACCTGTCAGGAGCGCCAGTAACACGATTCACCGAGAAAGACTTTCTCAAGTCACAAGTAAGCAGGATTCACTGCGGTGAGTACCTGCACCTGAAGATAAAGCGGGAATGGGGCGAGTTTGACTACTTCGGCACCGGCGCATATATCCGTGGGGAGTTGACGTCGTACCCTCTGCTTGCCCCTTCTACTTTATTTCAGAAAACGGCAGAGCATCGGTATGGCCTCAAGGCAATAAAAAGCCCATTGGCGCCATTGTTGCCACTCACAGACAAGTCAGCTTTCTCCTTGTTTGGTTGGTCGGTCAGTGGTGGAGTGGGATGCAGTGACGTGGCAATCAATGTTGCATCTGGAGCTGTTGTGCCACTGGATGACGAAAATGACCTGAGCCACCACAAGATGGGCTGGAGTTACGCGCACAAATACATGGGGCCTCATGGCAACACTGGTGAGATGGTGATCATGAGAGAGCACGGAGTACTTGATTTTGGTCTTACCGATGAACTGATAGAAAGTGTTGGTGACGGGTCGAAAAAACAGGGGGTATCCAAGCTCGTGAAATATCTGTGCGCCCTGATGGTACTTAGCGGATGGAACCCAAGCGATGCACTTACGATCCACGCTGGCAACGAAGAACTGGATATATGGCCGCAAGAGGTCCTTTCGCAATGCTAAGCATAGCAGGTTTCACCCGCCTGGCTACGACGTACCAGCGCTTTGCCTTGGGCCAGATTGGCGGGGACAAATTCCTCGATCAGTTGTTTGAGGCGGTTAAAGCCTGTAGGGTCAGTGACCAAGTCATGGAACAAGCACTGGCGAAGGCAAGCGCAACAAACCATATGATCGATATAGAGCGAGCAAAAGAACTATTCCATTCCCGGCTGCGAGCATTATCCAGATCTGGGATGCTTCCGGACGGGATAGACCCAGACATGCTGTTTGACCAGACGCCAGGTATGAGGCCTGGGCGATAAGATAGGAGCGCTATATGAGCCAGCATTTCACCCAAGATCAGCATCCAGACGGCCATAAAAACTGGAATTGCCCTGATTGCGGGGCAGAGCCGGGCAAGCCTCACAGCGAAGGTTGTGATATAGAGATATGTTCTGTTTGTGGCACCCAAAAACTCTCGTGCAGTTGCAACGGCCATGATCGCCTCTTCGCCAGGTGGACTGGCTTTTGGCCAGGCGCCGCAGAGGCCGCCATGTGCGGTCGGGATCTAAATTGGCTGTACACAAACGGCATGTACAAAGCTTTATTCATCAAACCGAAGGGGTAAAAATGGATATTTCAACCGCAATAGAAATGGTTAAGGCCTCCGGATCATACAAGTTGCTTCAAAAGCTGGTGATCGATAATCATCCTCACATTGGCAGTATGCACGCGTGCAGCAATCCATCAAGTGGTGCCTGTCTTGACACCGAGACCACTGGTTTTACACACGGGACAGACAAGATTATTGAGCTGGGTATCGTGACATACGAGTACAACCCTGAGACTGGCGGCATCATTCGCATACTCGATCGGTATAACGGCTTCGAGGATCCAGGCCACCCCCTGAGTCAGGATGTGATAAAAGTGACAGGTATCACGGATAGTCAACTGAACGGCCAAACAATCGACAACGCTAAGGTCGAAGCTATGCTCGCCCCAGCTGATGTGATCGTTTGTCACAACGCTGCCTTTGATCGTCCGTTCGTTGAGGACCGCTTCCCGTCAACCAGGCGCAAGGCCTTTGCCTGCAGTATGAGCCAGATAGACTGGGCCAAAGAGTTCATCACATCACGCTCCCTGGAATATCTCCTTTACAAGTGCGGTAGTTGGTTCATTGATGCTCATCGGGCGCTGAATGACGCAGAAGGCCTGCTGGGCCTTCTCGCGGAACAACTCCCGGATTCCGGCGTGAACGTCAATGCGACGATGCTTGCCAAGGCATTCTCGGTAGATACAAGAATTTTTGCGGTCGGAGCGCCGTACGACTTCAAGGACGATCTCAAAAACAGATCTTATCGCTGGAATGATGGCAGTGACGGCCGACCCAAGGCGTGGTGGATTGACGTCCCAGGCGATGGCAGTAATGAACTGGGGTGGTTGTCTGCTAACATCTACAAGCCTGGCGCCGATAGACAGATCGTTGTTGAACATGTCGATGCAACTACACGTTTTTCAAAAAGAGGTTAGTATGCCCAAACGTTCAAACAGGGTAGTTATCAGAATGAGTACAGCTGAACATGCACTGATCAGCCTTGCAGCCAAACAACAAGGGATTACATTCGCGGATCTCGTACGCAATGCAGCCAGTCGGAACGTCGGCAGTGCCGTTGCTTTGAAAGAGATTACTTATAGCAATAACAAATCAACAATGGTGATCATATCGGACAAAGAAAAAGAACTTTACGCACAGGCCGCTGCAACCAGGGGAGTATCCTCTGAATCGTTTCTACGCTTATCAGCAGTGCATGCAGCATTAAGACAGACACAAACATCACTTGAAGACCTGTTGCGCCAGATAGGTGAGCCCAAAAAACGGAAGCGTCCCGAGCAGACGCCCGCGCTGCTGGCAGCGCAAAAGGCCTCTGGAGAACGCTTTGCCAGAATGCGCGAGCTCGGCAAAAATTCTTGCCGGATAGCCAGCCAAACCGACAAGTTAACTGCTTGGTTGAGCGAACACCATGGAATTATTGTGTCAACAAATGAGGCGGCCGAGAAAACAGGCGTGAGCATTCACCTAGTGAGAGATGTTTTTGCAAAGTTTAAAAAAGACGGTTTGATTGTCGCAGGCGGACGAAACAAATGGGTTTATAAAACCGAAAGAAATTGACATCTGCGCCAGTCAATGATATATATAAACCATCAAATATAGCTGCCGCGGCGAAGGGGTCGCGGAACGAAATGGAGGCAGTATGGCAAGCTTAAACAAGGTGATTATTCTGGGCAACGCAGGCAAGACGGTTGATCTTCGCTACACCACATCAGGCCAGGCAGTGGCGTCATTCTCGGTAGCGACCAGTGAGAAGTTTAAAAACAAGGAAGGCGGTTACACCGAAAAGACAGAGTGGCATAAAATTTCATTGTGGGGACGGCAGGCTGAACTGGCCGGCGAATACATCGATAAAGGCACCACAGTGCTGATTGAGGGCCGTCTGCAAACAAGGAAGTGGACTGACCGGGATGGCAACGAGAAATACACAACTGAGATTGTAGGGGACCGATTCCAGGTTGTTGGCGGGAAAAGAAGTGCAGGCGAGCATTCCACAGACGGTGATTCTGTTGGCGCAACTGACTACTCTACGCCTAGTGTTGATTTTGATGACCCAGATTCGATACCCTTCTGACGGACGGAACACCGCATAAACGAGATTTATATCAAGAAAACGGGGTCAGTGCTGCCCCGTTTTCTTATTCATGCCACAGGGGAAGGACATATAGATGTCAGAGGGTTATGCAAAACAAAGGAGAACACCATGACCAAGATAAATTTGAATGGCGGTAAATGGTACGGGGATCCTAAGTCGGACTCGTTGGATGAACTGCTAGTCAAGATAGCGAAACATCCCCTCGACCCACGTTTTGAACACTATTTAGACCAGTTCATCTCTCGTGACGTTGACCAGAACGGCAACTCGACAGGTTTTGTCCGTTTTTATGGCAATTTTGCCGAATTTACCCATGCTTTTGACATTCGGACAAACGAGGAAGAAATGATTCGCAAATTCACTGAAGCCATACAGAGCAACCTCGCTTCTGACAATTACAAACAAGCCCGCCGGGCAGCCGGGATCAGATAAAAATGATAGACACTGAAAACATTGTTTTCGACCAAAGAATGATCGACGACGCCTACCAAATGATGGAACAAAATGTACTTGCCCTTAAAAATTACCTGAAGGCGCAGGGGGACAAACTGCTTACTGTTAATCTGGGCGACCTATCTCGCTGGCTAGAGATGCCCGTTATAGAGATCCGGGATTCAGCTGCCGTCCTGCTTTATATGGGGTTCATAAAAAACATCGACTCCCATCATGGGGATGTTGTTGTTATTCACCTGTAACCAAGCCTGTCAGACATCAATTGCAAACTGGAGTATCCATGATCAAGTCAATCGTATCATTTTGCATTGGAGTTGGCTATGCGGCTGGCGATGTGGTGCTTTGGAATTATGTGGGTGGGAATGCTGTGAATTATTCTGATCCTTCGGGACTTGTGAAGTGGAAGGACGCGGGCATGGCAGGACTTGGGCTCGCCAGCAACTCCTTTGGATTGGTTTTGGGGGTGGGTTTTGCATTTTTGCCAGAACCGACATTGGCAACAAAAATAGCCGCTGGGGCCGTTCTTACAAAATCGGGTTATGGCTTTATGGCCAACGCCGCCAACATGGTTGCTGCAATAAGAGACAAAAAACCTGTTTCGACAGGAGGGTTGTTTGCCGATGTTGCGTGCAAAGCAAGTGGCGGCAATAAAACTGCAAAAGGTTTAGCAAGCGCAGGAGACCTTGCTTTTGACTTGCTCATGGGGCAAGTAGCAGGCCAGGCGGCAAAACAATCCTACGGCATTTTAGGGCGGTATGGGGTTGAAAGAGCGTTTGTAAGAGATCCGGCAAGATTGGGAAATACTGCAACAACAATTCAGGTTATTGACGCTGGCAAGACTACATACGAGGTGCTTAATGAAAAGTAATATATTAAGATGGATGTTGTATGGTTTTGTGGTTTCGTTCTTTGCTTATGAAACATGTAAAGCCCACTTCATGAAAGATCATATAAATTTATTTGACTATATTTTTGTGGCGTTAACAGTCTTGGTGGCTGGATATGTTTCTATCAAGGAAAACAAAAAAGAATCAGGTGTGTTGTCAAAACATGCTGGATCAATTGATGATATTGAAGATACAAAGAGAAAAATGAATAAATTTATTTGGATTTACCTGTTTTTTTTAGTTTTCTTAGTTTTGTTTGGTGTTGTTATTTATTTTATGGATAAGACTTGAAAAAATTCTCAGTCGCTATACTCGTAACGCTTTTAATGATGGCGGCCTCGTTATCTCAAGCCTCCTTCGTTACGACCTACGCCAACGGCAATCTGTCCACCATCACCAGCAACAAGGCCGGTCAGTTCGGGTACAGTTACGACACCCTGGGGCGGCGATCCACCGTCAGTTATCCCAACGGTATCACCGGTACCTACTCCTACCACCCCGACCAACCCGGCTGGCTTGCAGGGATCAACTACGGCTCAGCCTATTCAGCTTCGTATCCTTCCTTCGACAAAGTCGGTAACCGTCTTTCCAAGTACGACGGTATCGGAACTTCCTACAGCTATGACACGGTGTACCGATTACTGACTTCGACTGCAGGTGAATCGTTCAGTTATGACAATGCCGGGAACAGGCTGACTGATGCAGCACGGCTTTACACTGTTGCGGCTGGCAACGTCATGGCCTCAGCCGGTGCGACTCAATGGATATATACCTGGGGAACCGGGAAGATGGATTCATGCGGGATATTCATTCGCCCAAAGACCGCTTCCAGCGCCCTGAATTGCATCTGCATTCTCTGGTTGAGCACACCTGACCTCCCGCCAGGAGCTAACCCTGTTCCTTCCGGCCACCTTCGCCGCGTAGAGAGCCTTGTCAGCACAATCCACAATCACGCAACACATGTTTTCGGGAGAGGCCTCTGTAGAAATGCTTGAAAAACTTGCGACACCCATACTGGCAGTCACTTGGATCAACTTTTTCTCCCGCTTCTTACATATGTCTACTTGATGCACTGACTGCTCAATATGTTTGCGGATATTTTCTGCTACAAGCATTGCTGATTCGTGGTCTGCACGAGGCAGGAGCACCAAAAATTCCTCACCACCATACCGCGCGACCACATCCGTCTTTCTCAATATGCTATTTAGCGCCAACCCGATCTGCTGAAGGACCACATCACCTGCTTGGTGCCCATAGACGTCGTTGACTCTCTTAAAATGATCAATATCAAGCATGATCACCGCAGAGTCGTATTTGTGGCGATATCCCAACAAGCATTCTTCGCGCAACCGCCGATCAAGGTAGCGCCGGTTAAAAACACCAGTAAGAGAATCTGTGATATTCTCTATTTCAAGTGTTTCGGCACGCTTAAGAGCGATTGTCGTTGAACAAGAAATTCGACAAACAAGATAAACAAAAACGGCACCTGCAATCAAAATTATGGGCACCAGCGATTCAGCATGTGTATTAGCGCCAACGCCTTCAAGTATGATATAAAGAACATAGGCGAGCAGAAAAAACAGAACCAAAACGTTAATACTGACCCATTTTGATCGCTCACTGTCTTTCGGTACTTCCCTGATGATCCTGCCTACAAGGAAAACAGAAGCCAGCAAAAAAAATGCGCCAATAATCGTAAGTGATTGTTGCCAGTAAGAACCAATAAAACCAATTGCTTGCATTAAAAGCTCCATACAGAAAAGTGAAATACAAATATACCTTCCACTTACTATATGTCTCGCCCATGTGGCATTAACTCGCCCAAACCTTCGCGCAAAACCCACCAGATTCAAAAACAAATAGACTTAACTGGTGTTCATTACTGTTTCTAGGAACTTTCGTTCGGAACATAGCGCCAGTTTCGGCAACAAACACACCAGGCTTATCAGTCGGACGGACATCAACCAAACCGCTGCTACAAGGCGTTATTATTTTTATGGACTTAGACATTGCGCCTACCTGTCACCACCGGCAACCAGCAAACCCGGCATAACCACTTCAATTGCCGCCAAATCATCATTATTTATAAGGGCCTTTAAAAAATCATCCCAAGAAAGGCTAAAACACCTACCATTTATTTTTACCCGCATTCCGCTATGCGGTGCGAAATCTCTGCTGCTGCTATTTATTACACACATAGATCACCTCGCCCTATTGTGATGGTTTATATATATCACAATAGGGCGCACATGTCAACGCAAGCCCTTTATCTGCAACTGGAGAGAGACCTTGCCCATCCATTCATTTTTTTCAGGAGAGAAAGCAATGTCAATCACATCATTTAACGGCACTGTTGCCATATTGAAACCAATAGCATCAAATTTCTTACCACCTTTAGTGACCAGTAGCTTCAAATGCTTTCCTTTAAGCACCCGCACATCTTCTATTTTACACCTCGTCAGACAAAACAGTGGACGACTGTTACCCATTCCAAATGGCTCCAGTCTGGCCATCTGTTCACATGCCTGCAGAGTCAAATCACCAGCTTCAATCTCAGCATCAAGCTTGATAACAGGTCGCAGATCTTCAGAAGCAAGGCCAGAGGCGGACACCTCGAAAGCCTGTTCAAAATCACGTAGCTGGTCAGCATTTATTGTGAGTCCAGCAGCCATTGGGTGCCCCCCGAATTTAACAAGATGTTTTGAGCACGCACAGAGGCCCATATGCATATTAAACGCTTCAATTGATCGACAGGACCCTTTACCGATGTTTCCATCAAGCGATATAAGAACTGCCGGACGATTGTATTTTTCGACAATCCGCGATGCGACTATCCCGATTACGCCCGGCGCCCAACCCTCTTTAGCCAGCACGATAGTTTTTTGATCTTTCAAGCTGTACTTCTTCTCAACCATTTCAATAGCACTCTCAAGAATCGAAGCCTCGATCTCCTGCCGTTCAGTATTGAGCCCGTCAAGCATGCGTGCGATGCTTAGCGCTTCCCCGTAATTTTCGCACAACAAAAGATCCAAAGATGCCTGAGCAGTCTGAAGTCTCCCACAGCAATTAAGGCGCGGCCCGAGACGCCAGCCTATCTGCCCGCTTGTCAGTTCTGTCTCACTCACGCCAGACGCCTCACACAAAGCCCTAATCCCTTCAAAAGGATGTCTCCCCTCGCGGATCCGGCAAATCCCTTGCGCAACCATGGTGCGGTTAACTTCCTGCAATTCAACAACATCTGCCACAGTCCCAATCGCAACAAGCGGTAGCAAGCACTCCACAACGGGCTCAGGCCTCAAATTCGAAAACCACCCCTGATCACGAAGTACTTTGGTCGTGGCAACAACTAGGTTATACGCCACGCCCACGCCGGCAAGTTTTTTGTAAGGGAACTGATCGCCAGGAAGGAGAGGGTTAATAACTGCGACGGCATCTGGGATGACTTCGCCTGGAGAATGATGATCGCTGATGAGTAGCTTTAGAGCGATCTGCTTGCAAAATTCCGCCTCGGCCACAGCAGTGATCCCGCAATCAACCGATATTACGAGTGTCGTACCACTTTCATGCAGCTGCCTCAATCCGTCGATGCTTAATCCATAGCCCTCAGTGTGGCGACTAGGAATCTTGACAGATAACTCTATGCCCAGCATTTTGGCAAACCAACAAAGAAGCGCAGCTCCGCAAAGACCGTCTGAGTCATAATCTGAGTACACTCCAATTTTTTCACCAGCAACTATAGCATCGGCAAAATGCACTGCTGCTACATCCATGTTTTTCATCAAAAAAGGGTCAGGCAAATCGTTCGACCCCGGCCCGACATAGGCCAACGCATTGTCTGGTGTCACTCCACGATTAGCCATTGCGCTTGCAGCAACCTTTGGCACGCCAGTAAGATCCATTATCCTCTGCACCAGGACCGCATCAGGCGTCTTAATATTCCAACGGGCGGCACCTTCGTATACCATATACACCCCTCCTGCAAGCAATTGTTTATATATATCAATAAAAAGCTAACACGGACCTTTAAAGTATGTCAATGCTAATTGAGTGTTGTCTCAAAACCGTATTTATGATATATATAAACCAGCACAAACTATTCGTAATTCATGCCACAGGGCAGAGACATATACCTAACAAGAGGGACTAACGGAAAAAGAGGAGAAAGCTATGAAGCACTCACATGGTTTTGCAGAATACCAAAAGCAGGCGCTTGAGACAGTAGGGTATGAGCCACTGGAAGGAGCCCCGGTTGTTTATCCTGCACTAGGTCTGGCAGGCGAGGTGGGTGAAGTTGTTGAAAAAACTAAAAAAATCTATCGTGACAACAATGGAACTATAGACCACTCTGTACGCTACGGACTTGTCATGGAGCTGGGTGATGTGCTCTGGTTTGTCTCTGCCTTGGATTTTGAATTCTCAGGAGCTGGCATGCAAATTCTTGCAGACTTTGATGCATCAGACCCTCTTCCTCTCCCTCTCGGCCTTGAAAACTCGCCAGCAGCTATTGCATTGCGTATGAGTCAGTCTGCAGGAAATGTGGCGGCGGCGATCCTGGGAGTAGTGAGTTCCCGCGGCGAACAAGTGCAAAGCATAGCCCCTGACTTAAGAGCGATCATCCAGTGTGTTGTGTTGTATGCAGACATTATCGATGTGCCCGTGGCCGACATAATGAAGGCGAACATCCAAAAACTAAAATACAGAGTCCGTACCGGTAAAATTGGCGGTAGCGGCGACAACCGATAGGAGCATCTTTGAATAATCCACTTTTAATAGGCCTGACAGCAGGATCGCTTACAAGTTTTGCGGCTGTACCACAGGTCGTTAAAGCCCTGCGCAGCAAAAGCGTCCGGGACCTGTCTTTTTGGCAACCATGTTTTCTTACTATCGGGGTGGGCCTATGGCTTTTTTATGGAGTTTTAGTTAAAGACACCCCTTTGATTGTCATGAACATAATTCCACTTTTGGCCAACATCATTCTTGTTTATTTAAAAATGGCAGAAAATCAGTCCAAAGGATGACAGCATGAGCTCATTTAACATAACTTTTGCTCACTCGAACTTCCCGTGGAAACGCAAGTCTGACAATAACAACGAAAACCATCTGCTACTAACCAGCGACAACAAGGTCATCTTTTCTATGGGCTCCGGAATAGCCGGGCACCATGAAAATGAAGCAAACCTCGCACTGATAGAGAGGGCTCCAGAGATGGCCCATCTCCTCGGTGATATTCTCCATCAGCTATCCACTGATCTGGATCTCGATTCTGTCCCAGGCAGCAAAAAATACAAATACCTAGAAAACAGAATCCGGGGCATCCTGGCATTTAATCGCGAGGAACAGGTATGCAACTGAAACAAAACAGCACACCAAAATTTGCTGAAGCTCAGGACATCCTCTTGCGCTTCAGAAATGCAAACTCTGAACGTGAGAAACATAAAGTAATAAAATCCATTCAGACAAAATACCCCTCCATTGCAGCCCGCTTAAAGAAAGTAGTACAGGACGGACGATGAATACCCCGTAGAGAGTGCCCAACCCCGCTCACGCCCAGCCCACATAAGAAACCTATACCTGAATTGCCTGCTTGATGTTGACTAAATGGCGTTTATGTGATATATATAAACAATCATAACAAGACAGGTGAGCACAATGTCGCTAGAACTAAAAGCAAAAGAGTACGCAGAAAAAGCCCATAAAGGCCAAGTCAGGAAATATACGGGAGAACCATACATATCCCACCCGGAAGCAGTAGTAAGACTTTTGCTGTCCACTGATTACACAGACGCAATACTGGCAGCGGCTTGGCTGCATGACGTCGTTGAAGACACCCACATCACTTTTGAGCAGATATACGCAGATTTTGGGGCTTCAGTAGCGCTGCTAGTTGAAAACGTCACTAACAAGAGTAAGCCGCAAGACGGAAATAGAAAAGTCAGAAAAGACATAGACCTTGCTCATCTAAAAAAAGCCTACCCGGCAGCGCAAAACATAAAACTAGCTGACATCATAGACAACACAAAAAACATAGTGCTTCACGATCCAAGTTTTGCCGCGACGTACTTAAAAGAGAAAAACGATCAGCTCGCTGTCCTTCAGGGAGGTGACACAGCGTTGTTTCAAAAGGCAAAAAAAACGCTACTGGAGGCGTCTTACAAACTCAAGGAGTTAAAGTGATGGCAATCAAGCTCAAGAAAAGTGATGAGCACTTTAAAGTGCTGCTGCAGGCCATAATTGAAGACGTTGTAACAACACAGCGCCAAGAAACAGCAGGCATAACCAGATCGCAAAAGGAATCAACCAAGATTTACTGTAAAACCTATGGTCACGCATAAAAACAAACCAACAACGCCAATCAGATGAAATGCTTAACAGCAAAAAATGGATCACCCTCTCATTTCATGCCACAGGGGGCGGACATATAGATAATAGAGGGGGATGCCCCACATTTTCGTCTTAAGGAGTCATAAATGGCATCAGGCAAAGTGAAATGGTTTAATGCAACAAAGGGTTTTGGTTTTATTGAACAGACTACTGGCGAGGACGTATTCGTACACTACTCAGCTATTACCTCCGAGGGCTTCAAAACTCTTGAGGATGGCGAGAACGTCAACTTTGACATCGTCCCCGGCCCCAAGGGCCTGCAAGCAACTAACGTGGTGCGAGCATAGTCTAATTCGCCAGGTTGGGCCCCTGTCGGGGCCCGCCTTGGTACACACTAAAACTCAGTCGGGAGGTCAGATCAATGCAACAAACAGAACGCAAGGTTGAATGCCCTCGCTGCTCAAAAAAAATGTATTACGAAGGCCCGACTTTTGGTGGCGTAAGAGGCGTTGACGGCGCGTCAGCATCGCTTATGCTTGGCCGCTATAAATGCTGGAATTGTGGAGAAATGAAGGAAGATGAGCCTACTACAGAAATGGTCTACCGGGAGACCAAAAAACTTGCCGGGGGAGTGATCACTGAGCTAAAACGCGCATCTACAACTGCAAGAGAAAATTATTATGCTTAAAGAAACTCAGATTTCACGCGCCACTGATGCTGATCTCGAAGCCTGTGCAATTCTTGACGGCATCTTGAATGACGTGAACCGTGGCATGTTCCCTCGCCTGCCGGATGGCGGGTATCAAGATGATGACCCTTCTTTCTTCAACCCAGAGGACCCATCTCATTTACGTGAGTTTTTCAAGCGGATATCCGGGTGTATTGCCATTGCCCCAGGGGGTGTAAGTAGAGTCGTTTGGGGGTATCACGCAATACTGACCAGCAACTTGGTAGATGCCAACAAGGACCATCTTACCCTGCACCCTCGGATCGAGAGAGCCCTCGAGGCATATGGCATGGCGCAGACAAGGGGGTGCTAAGACAATGAAGAACACACCATTGATGGACTTGGATCTTTTGGCGGACAAATAACTGATGATTGTCGATAACTTGGTGATAAAATGAAAAAAAAGGCCCTGCAGGCACACAGAAAGATTGCGGCGATCTGTTTTTTGGCCATTACCGTAACAAGTGGCTGTGCTTCGTTTACTGCCGAGAATATTGGTAGAGGAATGCAGCACGGTTCAATAGGAGGAGGGATCTTCGCCGCTCCAATATTTGTAGTGGGGCTCGCCACAGAGAAAATCGGCGGTGAGGTAAAGCGAAGCAATAGTGACAACACAGAGGATGCACAAAAACCGGGACGCCCGGCACAAATTGGTGAATACTCACCAAGAGTCCATGATCTAATTCAGCGCACTCCAACACCATCTAAAAATCCTCAGTCTGGTATTGTGACCTGGGACCCCAGATTATATATGGATGGCACCAGCGAAGTAACGGCAGACCTAGACAACACGCCACCGGACAAGATGGCTCTCAGAGCGTTTATTTTTGATTGTGAGAACCGATTTAAAAATGGACAGTTCGGTGACGACGCCAATCAGCATTTCAAAAATTTGGTTTCATGGCGTCGCTGTAAAAAAATTCACGCTGAGTACAAGAGCCCTTATGGCAAAAAAGTAATCATCGTTTCCGACAACTGCCGCCCAGCAACGCTTATGCTAGAGGAAGACTTTCAAAACAAAGTTTTCTAAACCATCCCCCAAAAGTTGCCATCTAACCTAAAGAATGATATATATAAACAGTCAGTTTGCTTTGATGTGTTTGGCAAGATAACGCCTGTAGTTTTGTTTGGTCTCACGACGGTCGCGGGTCGGAAGCAAAACACCATCCATTTTGTTGCGCATTGCCATCTAAAACGCTTATGCAATCACTGAACTTCTTGGTCACAAAGGAGCTTAACCCCCGCATGGATCTCTCAACTTTTAATCCGCCCCAGCAGGAAGCAATTCAGCATATAAATGGGCCGATGCTTGTGCTCGCCGGAGCTGGTTCAGGCAAAACCCGTGTACTTACCTATCGTATTGCGTATCTGGTAGAGGAGTGCGGGATTAATCCATCGTCTATACTGGCAGTCACCTTCACAAATAAAGCAGCGAAGGAGATGAAGGAGCGCCTACACCAAATCTTGCAGGGTGTTGACCCACTTCCACTTGTATCAACATTTCACTCATTCTGCGCCAGGGTTCTGCGCGAGGAGATCGAGGTCCTGGGGTATCGGGGAACATTCACCATCCTCGATGATGACGATGTGAAAAAAGTGCTGCTTGATGCAGTTAACACGCTCAATCTTGACTCAAAGAAGTACAAGCCGCAGGTCGTTGCAGCATTTATCGACTCATGCAAAAACGACGGGTTACTGCCGCAAGAGGTTAGGGTAGGGGACGACTACTTCAAGCTGAACTGCAAGAAAATCTACAAAGAATACCAAGCTCGCCTAAAAACCATGAATGCATTGGATTTTGGCGACCTGATCATGTACACGCTGAAAATATTTCAGTCCCATAGTGATATTCTGGCCAAGTACCACCGGCGCTTCAAATACTTCCTTACCGATGAATCTCAGGATACCAACGGTGTCCAGTATGACTTGATCAAACTGATCGCATCACAGACGAGAAACCTTTGCATCATTGGAGATGACGACCAAAGCATCTATGCCTTCCGTGGTGCGGATCTAAATAACATACTCAGCTTAGAAAAAGATTATCCCGACATAAAGACTGTGCGCCTGGAGCAAAACTATCGTTGCACCAAAACTATCCTTGCTGCAGCTAACTCGGTTATTGCTCACAACAAGGAACGCATGGGCAAAACCTTGTTCACCGATAATAAGCATGGGGATCCAGTCACCCTGGCCACACTGGAAAACGAAAAACATGAAGGTCAATACATTGCGCGGGAGATACTAAACAACAAAAGAGTACTCAAACGGAAATACTCCGACCACGTTGTTTTGTACCGGGTAAACGCTCTCTCCAGAAGTGTTGAAGAAGCGATGCTGAAAAACGGGATTCCCTACCAGGTTGTAGGAGGCTTAAGATTCTTTGACAGGGCGGAAATAAAGGATGCTTTGGCTTATCTCCGGCTTATTGCTAATCCCGCTGACGACATGGCGCTACGCCGTATCATCAACACACCGGCACGGGGTATTGGGAAGACAACAATTGATAAGCTGTCGCAGTTTGCCGTGGGAACTGGCAGATCTATGCTGGAATCCATCGCTCATTATGAAACACCAGGCTCTAAAAAAGATACTGCGGCCGAGAAGCTTAAATCGTTTTCCAGATTGATCGAACAATTCGTAGAACGGTCAAAGTCCCTGCAACTACATGAATTTGTCAATGATGTGCTGCAGCGGTCCGGCTACTTTTCAGAACTGGAAAAAGAGAGAACAGAGCAGGCGGAAAACAGGATCGAAAACCTTCAGGAACTTGTTTCTGTTGCCGTTGACTATACAGACGATGAAGACGGCGGCAATCCGTTGCCTGCACATGATCTGTTGAATGGCTTCCTTGAGCGGATAGCGCTCATTTCGTCAATGGATAGCGCAAACGAGCAAGACTGTGTGACTTTAATGACCATGCACGCGTCGAAGGGCCTCGAGTTCCCGGTTGTGTTTGTGGCCGGAGCCGAGGACGGGCTGTTTCCTCACCAACGTTCTTTTGAATCAAAGAAAGAGATGGAAGAAGAAAGACGTCTTGCCTATGTTGCCATCACCAGGGCGAAAGAAAAACTGCACTTGTGTATGACTGAGGTTCGCACAGTTTACGGTAAGGCAGAATGGCGATCACCGTCACTATTTCTTAGCGAGATCCCAGACCACTGCGTAAGTTACACCGGAGGATCACCATGCTGAATTACTGCACCCACGCCATCGAGGATTTTTCTAATGTCCTACGCTTGGCAGACCAAACAGGAAATCCAGTTTTTTCCCAGTCAAGTGTTGATCGTTTAATCATGGAAGAATTGGTGGGGTTGCTTCATAAGGCGGTTAAATTCCATCTCCCGGTAAATGGTGAGATATTGGAACACTCAAAGGCATCCGAGATAATCAGCAAGGATATATTTAGATTGCCGTTTCCCGTTTGTGCCCTTGAATATGAGTACACAAGCTTCAACCCTGAAATGATCAGCCAGGGCAAGATTCACGTACCACGCCGCATTGCCCTGTGCATGGAATATGAGGCAGTAGCCAACACCCTTATTGGGAGAGCAGCCTTGTCGGTGCTTCCTGATATTGAAACGTGCGGCGGTATCATCATGATTCCGTTTTTTTGGGGGAATTATGACGGTGCCAGCAGTTGGACAGTAACCTATGCTGGTTTGGTCGCTCTACGGCAAGACCTTGATGAATCACGGCCAGCTCTTTTCTATTCAATGACTCCTGACTCTACTGACAAGCCTGCAATTATAAGGGTGGGTGTTTCTCCATTGGTTGTTCTTCCAAATCTTCTACAGGTTTTTCTTGGAAAAGCGAGTATGAACCAGCGAGATAAGGACGAAATATCAAATCAGATCATGATGGACTGCGCTGAAGAGTTTTATTCAATGTCAAACCTTATGGTCGCCCTGTCTTGCTCTAACGTTGGCCTGCAAGATTCTCTGGCTTCACTAAAACTCAACAAGAAGCGCCAACAAAACGGTAAGCCACCGATGTTTGACTACAAAGAAGTAGTTGTCCAGGTGGAAAAGAATGGCGACAAAAGCCACAGTGTATCTTTCAGCGGCGGCCGCTCATGTCGGGAACATCTTAGAAGAGGCCATATACGCAGGCTCCACGGCGGCGAGAAACGGATATGGATCCAGTCAACCATCGTAAATGCAGGTAAAGGCCCATCTCCAAACCTTAACTACAAAGTAAAGTCATAGCTGCCCTGGCGCAGCGTAAGACAAAAGGGGTTTAAGGGGGCGTTAGCCCCCTTAATTTTCCCTTCACCATCTTTCTACCCACCCACCTCTACCCACCAATCAGCTCTTTCAGGCGTTGACAAAAACGCGCCATAGTGATATATATAAACCATCACAGTTTGGCGACGAAGGGGCTATGCTCACAATCACAACTAAAGAAGAAATTGAAAAAGGGTGTTCATGTGGAGGGGAAATCAAACCTTCATTTTTGACGGAATATGCCTGCAGCAAATGTGGTCGTCAGTACGCCACAATCGACCCGGCGATAATCTCTGATGCAACCTACGAGTGCCATGACTGCGGAAAAGAGTTTTTCCAAGACCTTGACTATGATGGTGACTGCCCGCACTGCTCCAGCCGCAATTGGGCGAAACAAACCGGCGCGTCCCACGGATGGAAGGTTGGTGACCATGTGTACTGGAACGACCCGGACAATCACGCCACATCCGGCTTTGGCACAATCACTCACGTCCAACACAATGGCGATGATGCTGTTATCTCAGTGGCCAAAGACGACGGCGGCGAAGTAGAAGCCCTGCCCAACGAATTATCAGACAACAGACGCTATGGCGGCATGGCAATTATCGGACGCGTCCCCGGTGATGATGAAGATTCCTGTTATGTGTATGAAAATATGTCCGAGTCCGAAGCTCTCAAAGCGTTCGAAATAGAGATCTATCAGGACAGCACTGACACACCTGACTTAATTGAGAAAGAACATGGCGTCACCATCTTCCACAATATGACGCTGGTTTCCGATTCACCAATCACAGCAATTTAGGAGGTTCCATGTCACAAACAACTGTTTTTACCCCCGAAGAAACCAGCCTGCTGCTTGAGGCCGCTCGTATTGCCCTGGGCGATGCCAATATCTTCGACCAAATTGCTGAAGACACCGACACTGCAGACAACGTGCTGGCAAATCTGCGCGAAAAACTGCACTTCGCCCTGAATGATTCGACAACCGACGAAATCCAACTCGACACCCGCGAGGACGGCGAAAGGATCCTGCTCGACGGCCAATCATCAAACGACTACAAGTTGGCAGACAACGCAACCAACGTCTGGATTAAAGTTGATTCCGTTGTGATCAACATTGCCCGTCGGAACTATGTCGAAGGTGCTTTCGCCGTAGCAGAGATCTATACGGCCGGTTCAGATCTTGAAGATAACGACATGATAGCCGAATGCTCGGCAAAGATCTAAGGAGAAACCATGGAATTCATCACCCCCAATTGTCCCGAGTGTGGCAGCAAAGCGATCGGCACCGCTGAAAAAGTCGTAGCCCTTTTTGAAGAAGGAGATGACATCTCTGTAGAAGAATTTGAATACCGTGGTGACACCGACATGGATTGCCAGACCACCATCACCAACGCCATCGGCGAATCACTGCTAGTCTGCGACTGCGGAAATGAATGGTTCAGTGCCGAAGTCTCCGATGGGCAGCCAGAGCCGGTCAAAACCACCATTGAGTTTGCGCCCGACCTTTTTCTTTCGGTAACCGCGTGCCATGACGGCGGTGGAGGTGTTTCCAGTAACCTGCATGACGAAAGCGACGAATGGGCGGGAGACGAAGACGAAGAACGCAGCCATTATGAATTTGAGGGTGCAGTAGATATGCTTGAATCCTTGGTTCTTGCCCATGCCCTGGCCGGAGTGGATGTATCGAGCCCAGCCTATGTTGATGGCCTGAAAACAGCATACGAATCTGCTTGCAACAACCTGTAGCGCAGAAAGAGAGGGGAAAGATGCCAATACCCATGTCAGACCCACAAATAAAAGATTATGCACTTGAAGTCGCCTGCCAACATTATCTCTGTGAACATGACACTCTGACGTTTGCAGAGCAGTTTACAGCACTGTATGCGGCGGCAGAGGAGGGTAAATGCGATTTGCCTGACGGCATTTGTACGTGCGAGACGTACGACGACTATTCCGCCTGTGATCTTGCAGATAACATCGACGGCCTGCGTTGCGCCTTTGAGACAGCCATGCGGGCCGCCCGTGACGGTGGTGATCCTGACTACCTGGCCAACTCAGACCAATTTAAGTGTACTGCCTGTAAACAGGTATTCGATAACGACGATTCAATCCAGCTCAAAGGCGACTTGTACTGCACCAACTGTGCTGCTTCGGTCTTTGGCCGCAGTACGATCACAACCCCAAAAATTCCCTGTCCTGTTTGTGGTGTGCCAGTGACTCTGCCTGCAGACTGGCAAGGATCAGAAGAAGAAGCAATCTGCAACCAGTGCCATAACGCAGATATTATACCCTGTGTTCGGGTCGAGTATGACCTCTCATTTTTTGGTGGCAACTACGATAAGGTCGGAAAATTTGCCTTTATCGCAGTTGACAAAATCAACGATTGCACAGTGGAAGAAGCATTCGAAAAACAGACCGGCATAAACCGGCAGCACATCATCCACTTCAGCACGGATGACCTTTACTCGCCCCAAGGTGAAGACTTCGATTCAATTGAAGTCAGAATCAAAGCTTTACGGCAGATGGGGTCCATAGCACCAACCAACATTCTTGAGAAGCCTTGCCCTCATTGCAAGACGAATCTGTGTGCCCCTGGAGCGGTCGAACGTCACTATATCGACAAGGATGCCCCTGAAACAATGGGAGATTTCAGTGATGCTATTGGCTTTGGGCACTATGACCACGAAGGGAATTTTGAGCCGGATCACCCAGCTGACTTGTCCGGCGGCCGGTATGATCTGATGGACGACTCTGACCGCTGCGCTTCTTGCGGAGGGCAGTTGTAAAAAGGAGGTTCACATGCACAAACGGATGCTTGATCGTCGTATTGGCGTCTTTTTCAGAAAACAGAAGCTCTTGAAGGAGAAATATGGCTATGTAATACATGATGTGCCAGGAGAATCAACTCATACACACGGCCTTTACGAAAACTTCGGACATCCCGAGATTGAATGCACCTTGCCTATGAATCCGCAAACACTGATGCACTTGGTAAGAGATCTTGCGGAGAGGGTAAAAGGTGGTCAAGTTTTTACTTCAGGCGAGATGGTTGATGATCTTATCCAAAACTTTTCAGTAAAACTGGTTGGGTGCCCGACTGGCTTGCGGCTGATCCTTCCCGATCCGAATGGAAGCCTGGACGTTAGCACGATGCTCCCTGATTATGCCGCCCAATACAAAGGGACCTTCCCACAATAGCGGCCAAAACCCAAAAAGTAAAAAAGTAGAGAAGTATATAACACAGACCCCGCCAATAGCCTAGCCATTTCGCAAAGGTGTTGAAAATCAACCAAAGTTAAGGCATAATGCCTCTTAGATAACTTCTAGGAGGCATTATCTTTTGGAAGAGCCATCTGCACACATCCACCACCCCCGAATCCCTGATGCCATCGGTGGCATACAGGTTAACTTTTGCAAAAACCCCCTCTGCGGTAATTATGGTGTACCTGCTTCTGCCGGGCAGCAACCCAAAGGCCGCAACCAGTCAGACAGGGATACTTATGCGCTTTCTGGCAGCAAGAAAAACATACCAGTGTTGAAATGTCATAAATGTGGTGAGTTCCCTCCCATCAAAAGTAATCTTGGAATCTTTGAAGAAGTCGAGCGTCTGGAAGATTGCTTTACCACATCACCTGAGCCATCTTGCCCAAACGTGGCCTGCGACAACCACAGTCTGCCGATCTCAACTCCCAAAGCCTACTATTCCTTTGGGAAAACTAAATCGGGTTCACAGCGGTATCGTTGTCGCCTGTGTGAGACGACCTTCGCAGTTGGTGGGCCAGCTCTCCGGCAAAAACGGCCTGAAGTAAATGAATCGGTATTTAAGTTGTTGGTCAATAAGGTGCCGTTCAACCGAATCATGGAGGTTGCAGGCATTTCGGCCAGCACTCTGTATGGCAAGATTGACTTCATTCACAAGCAGTGCGTGGTATTTGCCGCAGTCCAGGAGTCCAGACTGAGGCGAATGAAAATCCCCCGCCTATATTTGTCTGTTGACCGCCAGGACTATGTAATTAACTGGCAGCATGCCGGAGACAAACGTAATATTATTCTGTCAGCAGTGGGCTCCGCAGACAATGAATCTGGTTATATCTTCGGCTGTCACCTGAACTACGATATGAATCTTGATTCAAGATCCGTTGAGTCCGATGCCAACGAACTGGGTGATCATGATGTTCCTCCGCCATTCAGGAGGTATGCCCGTCTTTGGCTATCCAGTGACTATAAAGAATCATTAAAAGGCAGGGCCGCTACCTCAGCCAAGCGGAAGCAGATTTTAGCCGACATTGAAACCGTGTATGATAATAATCTGCAAAGGGATGATATCGAGCGACCGGACGACAAGGACAATGAAGTCGCACTTCCTTTTTCCGGCATGCAGGTCCATGCGGAATACACACTCTATGGGCACTTCTTCTTTCTCAAACGCCTGTTACCTTGTGTAGAAAAACTCCGGTTCTACATGGACCAGGAGTCCGGCATTAGAGCCGCTTGTCTTGCCGCCTTCCACAGTGAAGTGCTACAGAAGCGCTGCGATGCCTTTTACGTTAGGATAAACAAGGATCTCACTATCAACCAAAAAAGGCAACTTAAGGCTGAGAGCGACAGGGAATTGAATAGACTCGGGGAGTCAAGCGCAGCCTATGCTGACTTGCTTGACAAGGACCTGCGTCACATTCTGATCAAGGCTCGGATGGAACATCTGGTAGGCATAGGTAGATGGAATGACCGTTGGTTGCTTTACCCTTTCCCGGACATGAGCGAACCGGAAAAGGCCATCTGTTGGCTGACAGACCTGCGTGACAAATCCTATGATGCGGATCACCTGGCAAATCTGTATAGTAAGGCCACCCTGCACGGCATAGACCGGTTCTTTATGCAGATCCGGAGGAGGATATCCCTGCTGGAAAGGCCAATTTCTACTTCAAGTGCAGGCAACCGACGGTGGTATGGTTATGGGCCGTACAATCCGGCTGTTGTGGTGAAGTTGTTGGAAATCTTCAGGGTTTTTTACAATTTCGTAGAGACCGGTAAAGATAAAATGACGCCGGCAATGAGGCTAGGGCTGACAACAAGACATGAGACTTTAACAAATATATTGTGCGTGAGGTAAAAATGGCATCATTTTCGTTTGAAGATACAATTGACAAAATAAGAAACACCCCAAAAGGAAAAGAAGCCTCCATGTATGGGCCTATCCGCGACATCCTTATTCATGTTCTTGGTTATCCTGCTTCTGATGTTGATATTGATACAGCGGGTGAAGGCGGTAGGCCTGACGTTACAGCCAGAGCTTTATCCGGCCTAGTGGACCCGAAAGGGGTGCAAAAAAAAATAGATTGGATTGTTGTTGAAGCGAAAGATGAGGTGGGTTGTTTTAAGAATACCACCACCAGAGAAGATATCTTTGAGAAGAAATCAAAATATATAGGGACAAATACATCGTGGTTTATGATGGTCGAACCTGAAATTGTTGTCGTTCGACAGGTGACTGGCAAAGATTTCTCAGCGAGCGGTGATATAGAAATATTACTTGATGGGCTTGATAAACAAAACTTCGAGCAAAGACTCATAGCTATGCACTACGACCGTGCTGGAGTCCCGGAGCAACTGAACCGTTTTCGCAACGGTGATGTTTCTCTAATAGCGACCGAGAAGCTTGACAAGCCAGACCCAGAAACAGCAACCAAAAGGAAAATCAACCGATTCAAGGTTTCAAGAAAACGTTTTTTCCAGAACGTTAGAGAAGCAACAGCCCACCTGCAAGATGCTACTCGTAATGCGCTGGATAAATGCTGGACAGATATTGAAGCCTATCAGATGTGTGCCGTGCAGTTTGGGAAAAAATATGATTCGCGGAATGGGTCGTGGTTGTTTAACTCGCAGAACCTGACTATTGAATCGGCTCCTTCTGGCCTAGAGGCTGCTCGTGAACATGATAAAGAGGCTTTGTCTATCCGGCGCGAATTTAAAAAACAGCCCCACATGGTGATCCTTGCGCTTGAGGGACTTCCTGCTTTTCAGGCTCGTACTGGAGCAGACGACAAAGTTCTTAAAGAGCTGTTTGCTATTGAAACGGCCAACCTGATTTTAGCAAGGATTCTATTGCTACGTTTTTTTGAGGACCACGGATTCTTTGGTAACATTAAGTACGTTTGCAATGGCGGTGTTGAGGCATTCCAGAAAATGCGGTCGTATTTCGACGAGAGTTACACCAAGTTGCTTGATGAGGCGTACCGTAAAGCAAGTAGGTTCTATGCTGCCGCCTTTGAAACGACCGAATTGGATTGGGTTCTCAACAGTGCAGATCAAGGTCTGTCAAATGCGATTGAGTGGGCTATGTTTCAGTTGTCACGTTATGACTTTACCACTATTAAGGGCGATATCCTTACCGGTATCTATGATAGGTTTATGGATAGGAACCAGAGAAAAAAGATGGGGGAGTTTTATACTCCGCCATCAATTGCCCGCTACATCGTTAAGCGTGTTGGCATCGATAGTTCCAGTAGAGTGATGGACCCGGCCTGTGGATCGGGAACATTTCTGATCGAAGCCTATCGGCACATGATCGGAGATGACCTCGACCGAGGTGCGGCTGAATATAGCGACGCTGTCGATGTGTTGTCCAGAATAGCTGGCAATGATCTTAATACATTCTCTGCTGTTCTGGCCCAAATACAACTACTCTGGCAGATCCTTGGCATGAAAGAAGAGATAGAAAAGAAGGGTTTTCCTGACATCCCGGTTACCGGTAAATCCAACTCTCTTGTGGTGCCAAGTAAACTGTCTTTACTTGACCGGTTTTCAGGTGAACTAGATCAGCCTATCTATGATGCCATTATTGGAAACCCACCCTACATCCGTCAAGAACGGAGCGCACAAGACCTTGACGATCACACCCTTGCCAGTTTTGAGAACGGCAGTGACGGTTTCCCTGGGGTATCTGCAAAGAGAAACGCTTATACATTATTCATTTATAGGGCTTTGCGATCATGGTGCAAGCCTCTTGATGAGTCTGGGAGGGCTGGACGTCTCGGTTTTGTGGTGCCAGGAGGCTTGTTCGACGCGAACGAGACAAGGGATCTAAGAACATTGTTCCGTTTGGGCGGAAGGTGGACCATAAGAGAAATAATCGATATGGAGGTTATTTGGAAACAGGTCTTTGACGCGAAAACATTGCCCGTAATTATAATTGCCGAGAACTGTCCTGCTACTCACGATGATGTTGTTTCTATTCGATTGGCATCAAGCTCTTGCGTCAAACAGAACCAAGAAGATTCTTTGCGGGATTTTGATTTGGAAGGCCTCCCTGAACAACTGATCCCATATTCAGATATATTTACAGTTGATGGCAGAATTATGACTCGGCTTACTCCTGACCGACTCGGTGTAATCAGAAAACTTTGGGGCCGCGATTACTACTTAAGCGATGCAGCCAAAACATATTGGGTAGGCAAAAATAAGGCCGCAAAAGGCAAGGTAACTGACATTGAGCCCGCTCCACTTGATTTACATAATTGGACCGAACGAAGAATGATTGCTGGTGGCATCGCCTTCCGTAACGAAAAAGCTTACAAAGCAAATGGGCACACCGTTTACAAGGGTGAAAATATAATAGCTACGGAAATCCAAGGCGACCCAGTGGAATCAAATGTAGATTTGATGCTTATAAGCGACAACTCTTTGTGGTCAGCGAGCCCAATCCTCCCCGCCAAGGGATATGCTATTGCTCAGGTTGCTCATTGTGTAAACGCTGTGTCGTTTGACCCAGCCAATACAGCCTTTACAAACACAGCCAGTTTATTTTTTCCACGTGAAGACTTACTTAAATTTCCGTTTGACCTGCTTTTCCTCTCGAATATCTATGTGTTCTTCTATGGAATAGCAGCACGTATGGGTACATTAGACACCCTAAGAAGCCATATATATCCAACAAACCTAGCTTTAATGCCTTGGCACGAGAATCTTTCAAGTTTTGCTTTTGAAATTGAGGAATTGCGAGAACCAATTACTACTGCTTGTCGGAATAGATTTAAAGCAAAAGAAGCGTTGGAAAAAGATCTAAAGCTATTGGGTCTGCAAAGCTTAAAAAAACATCTACAAGCCGATAAATTAACTCACATTACCTATGCCGAATGTTTTGACAATAGCACCCATAAAGTAACCATCTCTTCTCCAACTATAGAAAAAACAGAAGACGGCTACCAAATCAGGCTTTCTGAAGATATGTTTGAATGGATTGTTGTCAGCAGTGAAGATATTGCAACTGGTGTGCTGATGGCCCTTCAACAGACAAGTGGTGAAGAAATGGATCGGTCGGCCTTGCTTAATTTGCCCATCCCTGTAGGCGGATTGGAAATATTTGGATGGGACGAAATTATCAAAAAATACGCTGAGGGCCAACTGGAGGTGGAAATGAACAAACAGATAGCTGCGCTGGATGTCCTTGTTGGATACGGTTTAGGCCTTGATGATGCGGATATTCAGTTCATCCAATCTGAATTAAAAACAGACTCATTTCTGCAAGGAATACGCCCAAGGTATCCCGGTACGTCAACCCGAAAACAAGGTTTCAGGACAGGATTAAACTCTAGCGATAGATACTCATCTTGATCGATCACAAAAGCCCCAGATAATAATCTAGGGCTTTTGTGATTCTTAATTTCAATACCTTTGCGAAATGGCTAGCGCCAATAGCGGGGTTTTTGTTTTTTTGCAACAAACACAAGTTGACAGCATAGCAGAATTATGATATATATAAACCATCACAATTGGCGTAGGAGGCAATATGAATATTAGTGAGCAACAAGAGATAATCAGTGTACCTACCGTCGTAGATGCCAACCATTCTGAACATGGGCCAAAGTGCTATGAAACTGCGCTGAAGCTGACCATGGAGCATGTAAAACATATCCAAGAGTTGAGCCAATTAGCCAAAGAACAAGACAAAACAATTATTGGGGAAACAGACAGCTTTCCCGGTGTCCACATGACTCGGCCTTGGAACCACGATTCATCATCAGATGACTACTGTGGTGTCGAGTACGAGAACGACCCCCGTTATTCTCTTGAAGTAAAACCCAATGGACAATTCCGCTTCACTTTTGAGGACAGGCTTTGTGCTGACGGCGATTATGTCTCATGGACGAAAGAATCAACCTCATGGGCAACACTTCCACCAGCTCAACATTAACAGAAAGGGCTTTCCTCTATGGCATATCTGGTAAAAATAACTCTGGCCTTGGATGTAGACAGCGACGCTGAAGCCGCAGATGCGGTGAACGAGATATTGAGAGAGCAGCAGCGGTCATTCACTCCTACTTCATGTCTACTCGACTATTCAAATGATGGTGGAACAGAGGTAGAACTTGATGTCGAAAATTATGAGGAGGGCGATTTCCTTAATACTGACGACATCACGCCAGCCAAGAGAATGGCAGATTTTTTAGAGTCCTATCATCAAAAATTCCACGAGGAGTTCCAAGACGATCTCGATAATCTTGTGCTTGACTCCGCAGAATCCGCAGCGTCAGCCATTAACAACAAGGGTTTCGAGGGACAGATCAGGTACCTGCTCAATGAAGGCTACACACCAGAAAGCATCATGGATTGCGTTGGCCGGAAAGCAGAATGGATGAAATTTAACTATCAAGAGGAGCGGCCATGCCAATAGCCATCTATATTGTAACCGAAAAATCTGCCGACGACATTTCACATGACACCTTCACCAGCCAAGAAGAGGCGTTGAGTCACGCGGCTGCCATAGCCGTTGAAAATATCGGGGGAACCCTTGAGGACGCCTATGAACGATTCAGTAATTTTGATGACATTCGTGAAGGTGATTACGAAGTTTACGTCACAGAGAGCAGCATTGATTCAATCCCAGTCACGCTCAACACCTTTGATAACAGTGGTAACGTGGTAGATACAACCACAATGAATTTGAACACTGACACTATTAGCGACATCATCGACCACGCCGCACAGCTCATCATTGTAAAGAGGGATGGTGGCGATACTTCGGACGTTCTTTGGGAACTAGAAGAGGCGTTGCAAACGGCTGATGTGATTGCATCAGAGGTGGTGGACCTTGAACAATGATCTGATTAACCTGCACCAAAAATACAAAGATGCGCTAGTCGGTGCCGGAAACCTGTATCGATCCCAAATCACCAATGCGCCATCCAATAGTGCCGCCGTTCCGATAGGCACAACAGGCAAGTGCTTTTCTTTGTCCTCAAAAAAGCTTGATGCGAGGTTGGGATTCTCCGCTTTCACCTACTCTTTTGAGTCGCAATACAGCCTGATTGCGGATCTGATCGTATCGGCCCTGGTGGACGCCTCATCAACAGCAGAAAACAAGCTTAAAGAGATTCTTGCTTCTGCAAAAAATGGTCGTCCAACCCTGCACGAAAAGCATGAAACTAAGGTCTTTCACCCTGAAGCCATCTCTGCAGTGGCACCCGTAATTCAGGACGCCATCCAAACGATCTCCCGTATGCAACTCAAACGATAAGTTGTCACAGCGCAGCAGTACAATTGACAACAACGCCCTTTTGTGATATATATAAACCATTATGGTAACCATTCAGCAGAGAGGAAATCCGAATGATCCAGCTTGCTTTCATCAATGGGATTCAATGCCTTGTTTCTGAAGGGCGTGCGGACACAAAGTCTGTTGCTGCAGAAAAAGGTTACACTAACCAGTATTTTATTCGTCATTCCGACGACGGACCTGACGATCCCGCCACAGTTGAACTTGAGCCAATATCCGTAAACTTCTGGGGCAGCACATATTTCAAAGCCCCCTTCTTGTCTAACAATCAAAGCTATGCAGAAATAAAACAATTTGAAAAGGCAGCCAAATGCCCGAAGTGTGGTGAGGAGTATAACTCCGATGGCGAAGGCCATGATTATGATGCTGTTTGTGAATACGACCTGTGTACAGAGTGTCTTGGCGGATGCCCATACTGTGATGATTGTGTGCTGTGCGGTGAAGAGATAAACAAACAAAACATCATTTCTTGCCCTGAGTGTGGAGAAAAATTTTGTCATTCCTGTTACGACGAAAACCTACCAGCAGGATGCGGAGCGCACGCTCAGGTCTGGCCTATCAAATCATCACCATTTTAGTCAACCAATCAATAGAAGGAAATACTAACCAAATTTTACGGAGGAAATATGTCTCTATATACTTACAAATGCCCTGTTTGCGGAAATACTGATTCTATTGATGTTACCATATTGACCTCGGCCCGCCTTTACCAAAGCGAGGGCAACTTTGAAACTGAAGTTGATGGCGACCATGAGTTTGCAGGCAGCATGTTTTGTCGGGAGTGCGATTTCTCTGGCCCTGAGGATTGGTTTCAGACCGAATCCCAAAATCCGGAGGAACTGGTGGTAGAACGGATCGGTGGGGGGACATACAAGCTCAGACCGGAAGGCATGCACATAGAGGGGTATGTTCTGGTTGAACACAGTGAAGTGGTAGATAATAATTTTGATGGATTTCTTGATATTGCATCAGAAAAGCTGGTCGGCCACGACTGTCTTATGGAAGTTAATCCGGTGCTGATTGGAGTTGAGTCCGGAATGCTGCAATACAAAGTCACAGGTGTTCTCGACAACGAATACTGGCACGAGTTTCTTGAGGACCATGTCCAGACTAAACATCTAACGGTATGTGCTATCTGCGGTGAAAAAATTGTTGCCAAAACCGCACACCAGCATAACGGCGGTTATGTCGGTACCGAATGTTGCTGGGTCGAGCGCCTGCGGGCCACAGAGTAAGTCTCTCATTCCAAGTAAAGGAGCACCCTTTGGACAAAAAACACATCAACAAATGCGCTAATTGCGAGACGATTATCTCCGATGCCGACCTGAAAGAAGTTCGTGACATTTTTCAGCGGGTGCTGCCTGGCGAAACAATGCCTTCCGGTGAATGCCCGTCCTGCGGGAGCCTTTGCTTCGAAGAAGAGCAGAAGGCAAAACAGGTGACCATTCATGTCTGGCAGACTGTACCCGACAACCAGCTTGACACTGATGATCAGCAAGACAAAATCGCCGGGAAATATATGATCGATGTCCACGACCATATGTCCTTGCCGGTAGCGGCCTCAATTGCGCTTGATGAGTTCCACTCACAAGTGCCTATCTCCTGCCTGGATAACTTCGAGATCGCCTGCGAGATCGCCGGCAAAGACGTATTTCCATCCGACGACGAAAGTTATGCCCATACAGGCGAAGGATTGTCAAAAGTTCAAAAGACTGCCGAATACACCTACGACGGAAACAGATACTCTGTCTATATTCAGGTGCCTTTCGGCATCAGAGTCAACAGTGTTGCCGCCCGGAATCAGGAGGAGGCGGTGGACAAGGCCTTTGATATAATCATAAACGCTCGTGAAGCTTTTGCTAAAAGTATGTTCTCAGGCCGCCCAAATAACTATGAACGGTTTCTTAAGGAAAGCCCGTGGATAGAATATGGGGAAATCGCTGAAGACAATTTTATGGCTGCCCTGGTAGATAATGTTGGCGACACAGAATATGAAGATTCTGTCTGGCTTGAGCCAGATCCGAGAGACGGATGCAAAATGGTTGCTTTGGATTCTGTCAAAAAAGAGACTAACGAAGCTATCCAGCAGGCCATAGAAGCGCTGCTTAATGTCCCCGAAGTTGGTGAAGAGTACGACCAGCAACATTCAGACACCCATATGGCAGCTCATCTTCGCCTCAAAGATCTGCTTGGGACAGGTTGACACGTCCTGTCAGTTTGTAGAAAACTGAAACAAAAATCCCGCCCAATGCCACACCCCCCGGACATATACCTATCAAGGAAAGAATGTCCGAGGGGGGTGGCCATGTCCACATCTAGCTCAACTTACGAAAAGCGCCTGCAATACTGTTCGATAGCCCTTTTTCTCAATAGCCTAATTTTGGTGACAAAAAAACTCGATGGTCCGGTGGTTGTTGCGTCTTTCCTATTTTCGCTGGTTCTTCTGTGTGCCTCCGCATTTTTGTTTTTGAAAATGAGAGGCACGGCGAAAGAGGAAAAAGAACAACAGAAATATATCGTGTCGCAATCCAATCAAGAGTGACACCCTTGACTGAATCCGGTTTATGTGATATATATAAACCATTATGAAAAACATTAAAACGTTATCCACTGCCACTACTATGTGCGCCGTATTCGCAATCGCTGTATCTGTCTTTGGGGCCACAAAATCTTACGCTAGCGACATTATGATGTCGGTACTGCTCAAATCACCAGTCCATGAGGTCGCATCAGATATTTACGCGAGGTACGGCAGTCCAAGCCCGAATGCGATGGCTATAGCTATCACCTCTACTGAAAAACCGCATTTATCGATGGCTCAATCGATAATCGAGTCGGCAGGCAACCCGTCTGCAGTGGGATTGTCTGGTGAGGAGGGTGGATGGCAAGTGATTCCGGACTGCTGGTGGCCTGTGCCCAAAAAACCGAGAGACCAAGCGGTACAAGCGCAGACAATATTGTCACTTCTTGGAAACGGTGGAAACGACACAAGTCTGATGCGTATGCAGACCGCTCTACGCAAGTATAACGGCAGCATTAAAAATCAAAAAACAAGGGTATATGCAGACAAAGTGCTCCAGCTTGCCTTCAGCATAGCAGTTGAAACAGGCGGGACGCTATAAACAACAGCAAAGAAAGGAATCAAATGAGTAAAACCAGTAAAGCATTAACCATTGCAGTATGCACACTGCTTATGTCGGCGGCGTGCGGAGCATCAGCATTTGCCACAGAAACAAAGTGGATTGGCATGTTCCCTACAGACACACTAGATCAGTGGGGCCTCGGAGCATCAGTTGCTTATGAGTACAAATACCAAGACACAGAAACTGCGCTCATCCCGATTTCCGGTGTTTCTGCGACGTTGAAAGAAAGAAATCAGTTCAACTCCTTGCGGGCCGACATTCAAGCAGGTCTGGGATATGGTTTACAGGTCGGTGCCGACTTTGGCTTTGAGATGGCGGGACGTAACAAGGGGAGTGTGACAAATGGGTATACCTTTGTTTCAACGTCAACATCCGAACAGTCAACAAGCATGTGCGGTTTCTACAATCCGACCTTTTCTTTGAGGTGGGATATGGTTAAGGCCCTGTCTGAGAAACCTTCTGCAGGAGCATTGGTATTGGAATACACCTATAAGCCTGCGCGCTGGGGCAGCAAACATGTTTCCGCAAATTACGTTAATGCCGCACAGCTTTTGGACCAACACGGGGAATATGGTTTTGACACACACACAGCAAAAGCTATCGGATCTCTGACTTTCGGGGCAAGTCGGGCATACCTGGGCTACGTGGGTAGCTTTAGCGGCGCATATAAAGGCTACTTTGACAACACCTATCCGGTGGGTTACCCGACTGGCAATATCCACTCAATCGTAATTGGCAGTGAGAGGGCCTTTACCCCCAAGTTTTCAATGGGCGCCGATTTTAAGTATTCGATGGTTCGGGCCAGAGGTGGATTTGGGGACGGTTATGGGACGTTTGAAGGTGGCCTCAACGCATCATTTAAAGTGGCAGAAAACCTAAGGCTGGTGCCGTACTTCAAGTCGGAAGTAATCGGCACCCGAACATATCAAGACACCGGCTTCATTGCTAGCACTCCAACTAATTACAACATCGCGACTGGTGTGGCCCTTAAGGCCGTGTTCTAAACCACAACAAAGGAGAAACACCCATGAAAAAACTGTTAACACTGGGCTTGTCTATCACAACTGCGTTTGCTGTATTGCTTTTGTCGGGATGTGCCGGCGTGACCGCCAAAAAAGACACCCCGATGGCTTCCTACAACAAACTGATTGTCCGCTCAATCAATTGGTCTGAAACAGCCACCGACAAGATCAGTGGCGATGAAACAAAAGAGTTTGTAGCAGCGCAACCCAAGCTGCAGGGCATGTTCAAGGAAGAGTTTTCTAAGTATGTGCAAAAACTTGGCTACTTTGAAAATGTTGAGTACAGCGATTCTATGTCAGAAGCAAACGCTCTTATTCTCGAACCACGCATCGCATCTCTCGATCCCGGCATCCGATGGGTAATGCCCGGCATGGCAACCTATATGGGCGTGCTGAAAACCAGTGATGGCAAAGTGGTTGCTAAATACACAGCGAAGCGCACGGTTGGCCGTCCGGTGTACTCGTCAATGATGGGCGCCATCGAAACACTGATCAGTGAGTTGGGAGAGGATGCTGCCAGCAACATACATCAGGCAACGCTCTAACATCAAAATTATTGGATATGGTCCTGCCACGTTATCGCGTGGCAGGACCTTGTGTAACAGCATAAGGAAGAGGAGAAAGGCCAATGGGGATTTATTCAAATTCAGTGAGTATGATGCAGTTCAATGTTGTTGGGGACGTGCCACGGATCCAAATGTTCGATTGGTTGTCATCCTCGCTTACAGGGCGGGCATTCCGCCCAATCGACGATAATGCTGAAGAAAGTTCAATAGGGTGGGTGAGGACCGATGCCTTTGATAATGCCATTTTTGATGTTCCGGGTGCATTCATGCGGGACAACTTTGTGTTTTTCAGTTATCGGCATGATCAGCGCAAAATATCCGGTGCAGTCGCCAAAGCTCGAGTAAGAAAAGCCGAGAAAGAATTTCTTGATAAACACCCTGACCTCAAGCGCCCACCAAAACGCGAACGGGAAGAAATTAAGGAGCGGGTGAAACTTGGCCTCCTGGCGAAAACCATTCCAACGCCATCTACAGTCGATATCGCTTGGGATACAAAAACAGGCGTATTAACACTGTTTACATCATCACAAAAGGTCGCTGAAAAATTTGAAGAGTTATTCGTTAAGAGCTTTGAGGGCCTACGGCTAATTCTTATCCATCCATTCAACAGATCCATGACTCTGCTGGACGACCATGGCAAAGAATTACTTGCGTCACACAATCAGGCCGGCAGCGAGTCTGCCCTGGACACCATCAAACACAACACCTGGCTCGGGCAGGAATTCCTTGTGTGGCTGCTCCATGGCGGCTTGAACGGCAAAACTCATTATAGTGTTACAGCAGAAGGACCGGGGGAGAATGGCAACCACTTCTCGGCCTGGATTGACAATCGCCTTCAGTTCCAGGGAGGTGGGGAGTCTGGCGTTCAAAAAGTCGTCGTGTCCGGAACTCAGGATAAATTTGCTGAGGCAAAAACCGCACTAAACATGGGTAAAGCGCTCACTGGAGCAACAATCTACCTGGAGTTGAACGAGAACCAATGGAAATTCAACCTTGATGCCGAACGTTTCATCTTCAAATCATTCAAATGCCCTTCAGTACAGGTTGAGAAAGAAAGCGTTGATGCGTTCTCTGAACAGGAATCTGTTTTTTACGAGCGGATGTATTTACTCGGTCAGGGTTTGCAGATGTTCAACAGTCTGCTGCTACAGTTTCTTGCCTGTCGTCTGGACGCCTCCTGGGCGTCAATTGCAAAAGATATCCAAGATTGGTTGGAAGGCGAGTAATATGGGGGGAGGCGCACGCAGTAAAAAGAACAACATAAAACGCCGGAGGAAAATTATTACTCCCTCTATTGCAGGCAGAAGAGCGTTCAATGATTTTCTGGCCGGAGGCGATCGAAGCCGTCTTCTCAATAAATTACAAAAGAGATTCGGCGTAGACGGTATTTTTGCATTTGGGCAAGCCGAGTACTATTATAAACGGAAAGTAGTTTAATCTCAGTGCGCAAGAAAACATCTTTAAATTACCTCGCCGAACGCTTAGCGGCCCACATTGTTATCAACGCCCCTTCAGGATTAACTCTGGAGGGGCTTTCCTGTTCCATTTCATGTAGCCATGAACTATCCGGACTCACAAAAGATCATACTGCCCTCCTAAATTGTCTGAAGCTGGCAGAGCAAAAAGGCTTTGTTGAAGTAACAAAGACAGAAGGGGGTGATTTTATTGTGCCGGCCTTGGATCTGCTTGAAGATGCCAGAATTGACGATGAAGACAGTTATGAAGATCCTCTACCTTCCGATGATTTTGACGAAGTCAGTTGTTCCTATACGACAACTGGTCTTCTCCATATAACGCCGAACGGCTACGGCTTTGTCTCTCGCCGCGTAGGTAGTGATATTTTAATACCGCATTCGGGGCTTGCTGATGCCATTACTGGAGATCTGGTAAGAATTAACGTCTTTGACGACGGCGACTTCGAAGTTACAGGAGAGATTGTAGAGATAGTTACCCCTGCTGAGCCCATCTTTGTTGGCATACTCTCAAGCCCTGAGAAGTCTAGCGGCATGCACAAGCTTTTACCATTCATGAGCCAAATTTGCGGAAGAGGTGTCTTTGTCGGGCAGTCGCGTAATCACGACCTGTCCGGCAGTCTCGCAAGGGTTGAAATCATCAAAAGACCGGACGGTCCTGGAAAAGGTATAGTCGGAAAAGCTGTTGATCTCTGCACATCTCCTGAGTTGCCCGAGCATGCCAGCAAGGCTGTTTGTGTAGAGTTCGGGCTACAGACAACCCAAACAGAATCAGCTGCAATAGAGGCAAAACAAGTAGGCGCAGGCCTATATATTGGACCATCTGTAGAGCGTATAAATCTCTCGGGTCTGCCTTTCATAACTATCGATGGCGAAGCATCAAGAGATTTCGATGATGCAGTATATCTCAGCAAGGATTCCAATGGTGATTGGCAGTTAAAGGTTGCTATAGCAGACGTCTCTCACTTTGTAATGCCTGGGTCAGCACTTGATAAACATGCCTATGAACGCGGGACAAGCATCTACTTTCCAGATCAATGCATTCCCATGTTGCCTGAGGAGCTAAGTAACGGGGCATGTTCATTAGTTGAAGGTGAAGAGCGCCTTGTCCTTGTTGCTGAAATGATCATCGGACTCGATGGCTCCATTATCTCCTACGATTTTTATCGTGGTTCGATAATTTCGCAGAGGCGCCTTACCTACCAGCAGGCAGAGAGAATGATAACAGGACACAACCAGGATCATCTGTCAGATATGCTACGTGAGATGAACAGTTGCCGCATTGTGCTTAATCAAAAACGTCTTGAAGAAGGTGCTTTGGTCTTTTTTGTTGATGAGATTGACTTGGCAGAAGACGACGACTCGTTGGTTTACCGGAAATCAGCATCTTCCACGGCCCGATTACGATCACAAATGCTAATCGAGGAATTCATGCTCGCTGCCAACCAATCAGCTGCTAGATTTATTTCTAAAAAACTGATCAAGCAACCAGTACTGCTACGGACGCATGAAGAACCTGATGTTGAAACAATCAGGGGTCTTGCTAAATATGCGAACATAGAAGCTTCAGGAAAATCTTCGCGGCAGATAATCCAAGAGATTACTTCCATGCCCAGATCGTATGCAAGTGACATCTTTATGAACAAGGCCATCCGGTGCATGAAAAAAGCCAGATACTCCGCAGTAGACGGGGGAACAGGGGAACAACATTTTAGCTTGGCTACAAAATTTTATACTCATTTCACATCACCGATTAGGCGATATCCAGACATTCTTGTGCATCGCGCAATAACACAAATACTGGACGGCACGCCAGACGCCAGTCAGCCAGAAAAACATTTGGCTGAATTTGCGCAGCATTGTAGTAATAAAGAGCTTTGTGCAACAAAAGCAGAACGGGCGTACCTTAAGCGGATTTCAGCGCGAACTGCAGTTGGCCTTATAGGGAACCAAGTGCCAGGCGTGGTAAGTGGGTTGTCCAAGAGAGGTATATATGTCGAAATTGGCGAATCCAAAATTGAAGGGGTAGTATCGTCAAAAACCTTGAGAGGCCGGTTCGACAAACCGACTTGCACTTATCACCTTTTTAAAATGAAGGGCGTGGCAAACACACCTCGGACAATCCGGCTTGGTGCTGTAATTGATGTTGTTGTGGAGTCGGTCAATGAACTGTACCGCACTATAAACTTGAAAATAGTGTGAGTTGTGATATATAAAAACAGGCACAAATAGGATTGGAGGTGGGTGATGCCTGGGAAAAAGACAAAGGTTGAGGCCCAAGATACAGTTAGGTTCAAAGAGAAAACCGGTAAACCTAACAAAAAAACAGGCTACAAGGCCAAGGGTACCGGGGCGACGGAAAAGGGAGGTCGTCCAGGGTCTTCAGAACCGAGAACAAAGAAATTCATTCATCGGATGTCACTCTCCGAGAGGCGTGATCTGGACAACAGTTGCCGTAACCTTGGCTTGGATCCTTCTTCTTTTGTAAGAATGGCTGTTCTAACATCAGAATACCTGCAGACATTTGACAAAGATATTGTTGCCGCCGTTGAAGAGGCAAGTGTGGTTACTGAGGAATCGCTTTTTATGGCTTTTACAGGCGCTGAGTTTTATCGTTTGCTTGGGCGCTCAAAAGCATACGAAACCTCAGTGAATAACTACTGCAGACTGGCGACAGCCCAGCTGTGCAAGTATTTTTCATCTCGAGTAGAACCGCTTGGTCCGCCTATAGATATGAGTACGCCAGAAGGCAAGCTTATGACCACCGCCGAATCTATGATAGAACGCGTAAAGGCATCCTTGGGGCTAACAGCTCCAGACTAGGCACAAAACGTAAAACAAGAATAACTTTCGCACATAGTCTTTTATTAACAAAACCCCTGGCCGCCGCTGTCTGGGGGTTTTTTTGTGCATGATGCCACAGGGGGCGGACATATATCTAATAGAGGGGGATATTCAATGCGCTGGAACGAACAGCAGCTACAAGAGTATCAAAACCGGAAGTCAATATTGCAGACTGCGGCAGGTACCGATCGAACTATTGCTGTTGTTCATAATACATCTTCTAAGATTTTGTATGTTCCCTACGAGCACCAGGAGCAGGTTGCGTTTGTTCAATGGCTTAGATCCCAGGATATTCGCCACAACGCAACCCCTAACGGCGGGTTTCGTGCAGCCAAGACGGCGAAATACCTAAAGGCTGAGGGAGTATCTGCAGGATTCCCGGACATAACGGTATGGCCTGCAATAGGAAGCGGCTTGCCTATTCTTTACATAGAAATGAAAAGAAGCAAAGGAGGTGTAGCGACAGATGATCAATTGGAATGGCAAAAATACTTGTCCTGCCTCCCGAACACAAAGGCCGTTATTTGTAGTGGTGCCGTTGAGGCTATTCGTTTCGTAGTAGATACTTGGGGGCTTTCCCCCCGGAAGGAGTTTGACTTATGCGTGCGAGAAAAAGGCTTGTCAAAAGTGGTCAACTAATTCTTTTTGCAGCTCTTGTTTGCCTTTTAGTGTTTTCTGCCCTCCTTTCAATTACAACCAAAAACACGGATAGTCAGTTCAAGACAAACGTATCATCAAGCATATCTAACGGAGGCTAAGTGCCGCTTATTGTAACCGGGGCAAAAGTTGAAGAATTCAGGCTTAAGAGCCGTATCTATTGGCTGTTTGCGTGGATAGCATCTGCGGCCTCTATCGTTGGCACAGGATCGCATTTTGTGCTTTTTAAACATCCCATGCTCCCCTTTATAGGTTGGTTTACGTCAGTAGTGGCATTTATCGCCATGCTGGCGTCTTGCCAGCACTGGTGGTTGGCTTTTAAGACTGAATTATATTGGCCAGAGAATAGCAAAGACGGATCCGAACACCTGGAATACCTTGCCCCCTCTCCTTTGCAGAGCGAGTTATCAAAAATTATCCGCCCGCTTCAGCATATAACGTTTCAGAGCGACCTAGATGAACCACGAGAAGCGAACGAAGCGAGACGGCTTTTTTCCGCAAAAATCAACCGGAGACTAAACCTGTTTTTTTATATGCCATTAATGCAGGCAGTTAATATTGTTTTGCTCGCGCAACTGTTTGCCCTGCAGACACGATAACAATTTATTTTGAGAGGTCGGCTAATGCGTCTCGGATTTAACAGTAACATTCCCTACAAAGGCCAGACATTACATATTCAAACAGAAGATAGCGGCAGATCAAAGCCTGTCATAACGACTTTGTTGTACAAAGGCGGAATTATTCTTGGTTCCTCAAAGCTTCAGTATGGGGACGCACTTCCCGTCACAGACCTTGATATTATGGTTGATGATCTTATGAAAGAGCAGCACAAAGACATGCTTCGAAGACTGAAAGCCGGAGAGTTTGATGGTCGTTTATATGGCCAACCAACCAAAAAATCGTGTGCTGCAGAGCCTGCGAATAGCCCGATTCAGGTAGCTTTGGCGAATACTCGCCCAAGCCCAACAGAACGGCTTGCAGAACCAGTGTCTTTACCGTATCCGTCCCCAACGATTGATGATGCAGTACGAACTTTTTTTGGCATTTAACCCAACAGGGAGAACGTTTTTATATGCTGGTTGTTATCGAAGCCCCAGGAAAACTCAAAAAAATAAGAGAGTATTCCGGGGCTACTGTTTTTGCCACAGTGGGCCATTACTATGACTTGCCAGACAGGGAAATTGGCGTTGATCTTGAGACGCTGGACCCTGTGTTCATCCCAAAAGAATCCAAGCCTGGGTTGATTAACGATCTTATTGCAAAAGCCAAAGGGCAGGACGTTATAGTGGCCACTGACCCTGATCGTGAGGGGTATGCAATTGGCACAATGGTGTGGCAAGACGTTAAAAAGGTTGCGAAGTCGGTTAAACGAGCAGAGTTTCGCGAGATTTCAGCAAAAGTAGTAGCTGCTGAAATAGCGCGTGCGGTGCCGATGGAAAAAACCAATCTCAGTCTCTACGACGCTTTTTTGGGGAGGAGGATAGGGGATAGGCTTATTGGGTATTTGTTAACCCCCTTAGCGTCCAGTCAGCTAGGCAAGGCCACTCCATCATGGTCAGTCGGCCGAGTCCAGTCGCCAGCATTGCGTTTGATTGGCGAACGAGAAAGGGAAATACGTGCTTTTGTTTCTGGCGTCTATTACCTCGTCGGCATCCAGTGTGACAAAGATGATGTCTCTTTCACCGCTTGGTGGACAGGTGGCAGGCTTACATGCAAGGTGGAAGCAGAGAGCCTTCTGGCAAAAATTGCATCATCTGAATCTGCTCAGGTAGTTTCCGTTGTCCGGAAAAACCGGACAGAATCACCCAAACCCCCTTTCACCACATCATCGCTACAAATGGCAGCCTCAACACAATTGGGTTTTGCTCCTGAACTCACGATGCAGCTAGCCCAAAAACTTTATGAAGCTGGACTGACAACATATCACCGGACTGACAGTGTGCGTATTGCAGATGAATTTATCGAAGAGATCAGGGCGCACGTTATTGGTTATTTCGGGGAAGACTACGTGCCTGCGAAGCCATATTCGCACAAAACTAAAAACAGCCAAGCTGACGCCCATGAAGGCATTAGACCAACTCATGTTCATCCTTTGGCTGATTGCAAAAAAACGGTTTTGGCAGAGTCACTTGGGGAAGACCATGCCAGACTGTATGATCTGATTATGCGTAGGGCGCTCGCCTCACAAATGTCGGCGGCACAGCTTGATACGACAACAGCCCTTCTGCGGTGCAACTTTGAAGAGTTTAAAGCCAATGGTCGCGTGCTTGTTTTCGACGGCTTTAAAAAAATATGGGCAGAGGATGATGAGCCGGCCCAAACATCAGAGTCGTCCGAAACGAAGAAAGAAAAAGAATCAGAAGAAGATTCAGTCGGGGGTAGTCAATCACTTCCCGATCTTTTTGATGGTGAAGAGATAGAAAAGCTTGGTGACGTTTTTGACGAAAGATCTACCAAAGCCCCACCGCGCTATACAGAGGCAGCCCTGATAAGAAAACTTGAAGATCTTGGAATAGGGAGGCCGTCAACCTATGCGACGATAATGAAACGCCTGAAGGATCAAGCGTATGTCGTTATCAAGGCGCGTAAATTTAATATCACCGAGCGCGGAGAAAAGCTTCTTGTATGGCTCGAATCAACAACACCCTGGCTTATAGACTACGAAATGACCCGAAAACTAGAAGAATATCTGGATAAGGTCGAGGACGGGAGTCAGGAGTGGAAAAAACTTGCGGAACGAATAATGGTCAGGATACGAGAGGCAGGTGGTGGCAAGATAATAGCTCGGGCCTCAGCCGTTACTTCTGGAACTCCTTCCGCCCCGCGACAACTTAGCGAAAAGCAAAAAGCAATCATTGATAAAAATGCGGATAAAAAAGTGAAGAAGTCTGCAGAAGCAGGGGACTATGCCACCTGTAAAAAATGGCTTGATAGCTGGTTCGCCGAAAAAGCAAAAAAAGAATAAAATATTTTGTTATCAGGCAGCGTATCTGGCAAAATAAGCTCAGGTGCAGCCATGAAAACTTATAATTATAACGACAATGATGATTATTTAGGACAACAAGAAATGTTGCAAGAAATCAACACGTTTCTCGCGGATTGCCTGCAAAAGACTGACGAGTCGGGTGCTGCCGGTGCGTCGCCTGCGTCTATGACTGACGAACAGCTCCAGCGGGCAGGCAAGGTGTGTGCTTTTTGGAAGAGTGGTCCTGACGTCTACCCTGGGCTACCAGAGGTTTTTGCCTGCATGGAAGATCTGGCCTCACAAAAAGTTACATATGCGGATCAGGCGGCTTTGATCCGGGCTATTATGCAATTCCCTGGCGTGAGTGAGACTAAAGGAATTATTAACAAGGCCAATTTATGGGTCTTGCGTGTTGAAGAAGAGATCCACTACCGGGATGAAAGCCGGCAGTTCTTATCAGATGAAGAGCTGGCTAACAGTCACGGCGGGTTCTGTTAGCCAGCACTATCATCTTTATCCAGCATAACCACAAAATCTTTTGCCCGTGTTATTCCGACATAAAGCATATTGATTTCCTCTTCAAGCGCATCCAGAGCGCTTTGTTTTTGCGCGCCTTCCATTCGAGCTTCCTCTATTTCACCAAGTTTTTTGTAGATATCTGCTTCAGTAATAAATCCGGGCGCAAGATAGACCAGATCATATTCCATGCCTTTGGCTTTGTGAACGGTTGAAAATACCATTTCAGCCTGTTTCTTGGGGCAGTGCGCATCCTTTAGGCTTCTCAGGTGGTCGAACATCTCTCGACCATGTTTTTGGGCGATCATCATCATGAGTCCCAGATCCTTATCCTCCGCAAGTGTTACATACTCCTTGAGCGCGCCATAGCCTTCAAAAGATGCAATGAACTCATTTTTTACCTTGTCCTTTCTGTTCAAAAACAAGAGAAGAACATCATACAAAGAAGCACCTCCTCCGCCCATATAGGAGTATGAACTCAGGTTGCCCTCAAAACAGATCTTATCCACGCCAAATTTTTTCACGGCATCAATGGCTCTATCCAGTAGTTCAAGGTTGCTTCTTGCGACAACAGCCGTAGAACTCCTTTTTTCAACCGGTCGCCCACATCCCAGCAACTTGAAATCACTCTTGTGGCGACCAAATATTTTTTTAAGCTCAAGGGCTTCGAGAGCATTTTCTGCTATTTCCTCTCCAAACCTCCAGCTGGCGCTCATGCTGAATTTTTTAAAATCAACCTGCTGCAGACTGTTCACGGCTCCGCGGAATCCATAGATCGATTGCTGGGAATCTCCAACGATAATTTTGTCTCCGCGCTGACGCAGGAATATATCCAGCATGGTTGGACAAGCGTCTTGCCCTTCGTCAAAGGCCACGAAGTCAAACTCATCAAGGTTAGGCCGTGACAGCTGGAAGAGCTTGAGGTAGGCATCATGGATTAAAGGGATTTTGTTGTTTTTCATCCCTTCAAATATCTTCGTGACGGCTTGATTTAAGCGGGAGTAGTGCTTTTCTACAAAATATTGCCCGGCGGCATCTTGAATGGTGAATAGATAATTATAGTCCCCTGGAGTCTCAGCGGTTGAATTGCAGTATGCTGATAGCCAAGACAGAACGTGCCTGGCAAATACCAACTGGTCAAGGTCTGACGCCAATGCGGACGATGTGCCAGGTATCGCCTGACAGAGCGAAACACAATCATAAATTGGTATATTGCCACTCTCCTGTAACTCAAAGTTTTCTTTGACTCTCATAAGGCGATAAGCAAGAGAATGGGCAGTTTCAGCAACGACTAAGGGGCACCCACCTTTTTTGAATTTGTGGATGGCCTCCTCTTTTACCGACCTGTTGTAGCCGAGGTACAATCCGCGTTTATTCACCCTTCGGCGAGCATACTCCACCAAAACACTCGACTTTCCCGCCCCGGCGACTGCATTACAAACTGCATCCCCCTGATGAGAGACTATAAGTTCCTGTTCTTCTGTAAGTTTCATCTAAAACCTTGTAAACACTATGTTTTCTCGATTTTATTCGCCAAGAGAATCCACATTGCCTGTGGATAACCCAGACAAATGGTCAGGCGAAAATGCTAATTTTTCGACGGAAAAGGTTGTATGCACAAAAAATATGCAAACTGGCTGTCAAGGGGTTATCTTTGTGCCATGCTATTTTTTTCTGAGATCAGAATAATAGTTGCCGATGCCGGTAGATCTATTCTCCCAACTTTTATTTTGCTTTACAACAGGACACACACCACTTTGAGCGGTTTTCCCAGGGTAAATTCCATCCCGCTGTTGTCCTGGTTCACTCAAGATCCCACTCCCTTTTCTGGTGTTGATAGAAACTCCGCTATTTTGTTTCTGCATCTCTTCAAACTGGTCCCAACCCATCCTGGGCAGGTTCGCCTCGGCCATCGCGGCGTCTGCTGCCGGTCAGCCGTATGCACTTGCAGTGATCAGATTCGTGGTAAGGCATATAGAGAGAATGATTAATGTGATGCTTCTCAGGTTCATCAGTGTCCCCCTCCAAAATTAAATAGATTGTCAGCCATTGCCCGCAGAATTCCCCCTACGAACTTCCAGCCGACATAAGCAATGCCAAAAACAAGTGCTGCTCCTATCGCTGCATTAATAATTCTCGACATTGCGTGTTCGCTATCCATTTTTCACCTCTCCCGCGATTTAATAAAAGCCTTCCACCCTTATATATGTCCGTCCCCTGTGGCCTTTTTTAATATTTGACGTACGTTCCCCCAAAAAAATACAACAAACGCCATTTCATGCCACAGGGGGCGGACATATAGATAGTAAGGGGAATGCGTGACTGTTTCTGCCGTAATCTCTTCGACCCCCTTTAAAGGAGTGTGCATGAGCCAGGATCAGATTGGTGAAGTTCGTAACGAGGTGACCGTTGAGGGCGTTGTTATCAGCAAGAGTATATCGCTCAGGCAAACAAATTCAGGCACCTATACTACAAACTTTACTATTGAAACAAAAGAAGCAGGACGCGGGCCTGTGCCAGTAGGAGTTAAGGCTTTTGGTGCGCTGGCCAAAGAGTGCCACTACACTTTGGCTGAAGGGGAGAGGATTATCATCAAAGGTGAACTGGCATCGTCACCGCACCAAAAGGTTGAAGTAAAAGCCAAAACAATAACTTTTTTGGGCAACCTGTTTAATAACAGCCCAATCAACGAGGCGGTTGCAGCTTAAAGTGATCAGGCGTGTATTAAGCATAACTGTAGCTTTAGCTGCATCTGTGTTTTTGCTGACCGGTTTTTGCTTCCAGGAGGCAGGCGAGCGTTATGGTATTCCGCCTGAGGTGCTTATGAGCATATCAAAGCAAGAGTCAGGAATGCGTGCTGATTTGCCACCAAGTTGGAATAAGGATGGATCTTATGATGTGGGTGTCATGAGAATTAATAGCAACTGGTACCACTGGTCTCCTGAAGTGCGTAGTTTGTGGCCCCATCTGGAAGACCCTTGTACCAATGTCATGGTGGGGGCCTGGCTACTTGCGCGATGCATCCACGATTACGGTTATAACTGGAAGGGGATAGGTTGTTACAACAGTCGAACGCCTTCAAAAAATGAAAAATACGCAAGAAGCGTAGCACGTCAACTTTTGAGCATGCGAGGTGGCAGCAATGTTCCTTGACATTGAAGCGCTTGCCGCAAGCTACAACACGCCAGTAGACGAAATGGCCACATTGTTGGAAATGGCGATGAATGATGGCCTGACGGAGGTCTTTCGCAAACCGGTTTTTACTGAGATCGATCTTGAAAGCCAGACAATTGATATTCAGGCGATAAATCACACAGCGGGTATCTGTGAATCACCTGTAAGCCGGATAGTCCCAGAGAATCTTGGAAGCAAAGCGCTACGTCATGTGAAATATCATTTAGAAAAAAAACTTAAAATAAGACAGGTCGTTAACGATTACGACTCAGTCCGCTTTATGCGCCGGCGTCTTATTTCTGCACAAATAGACTCCATACGAGACAAGCATCTCCATGTCATTATGCCAGAATCAGGGATGTTCGGCTCAAATGTCCTGTATGCCGTATGCCCTCATGAGTTCCAACCACCCTATGAGCGAGCCACATATCATACTGGTATGGAACTGTTTTTTATTGTTGAGCGTATCGAAATCGTCGAGATGTCGAACAAGACATACGCTGTGGGCATTGTCCTGAGCAGGAATAACTGGGCCCTGCCTATCAAACTGTTGAAGATGCACACGCCGTCTTTAAAAATTAAGTGCGTCAAGAGGGTTGTTGGACGTGTTTCATATGTTGCCTCGGAAGGCACCATTCCTCGGGAAACAATTCAAAAAGCATGCAAGGATCTTGGAGAACGTATTGTTGTAGAAAGCGCGAAAACCATGGCACAGGCAGTAGAGCGCCTTGAAAAAAGAATAAGGGAGCAGCAAGAGCAGTCTCACAAGAATCAGTTAAAGAGCATCCATAAGGAGATCTTCAAGAAAAAACCAAGATAGAAGTTAGATCTGTCAACGTCAACCAAACCACAAAAGGACTTACCACATGGCTGTTGATCCTTACAAAGTTACATTGCTTGGCAATGGGCAATCACTAGATGCGCCGACCGAAATACTCGATTTAATGATACCCGACTCAAACAGAACTTCGCATATGGCTATTTTTGGCTCTACGCGGGTGGGAAAGACGCGTTTGGCAGAAAACATGATCGAGCAAGATATACGGAAGGGTGCAAACATACTGTTTATTGACCCAAAAAACGACCAGGAAGTCTGGAACAAAATCGTTCAAACGGCCTTAACATGCAACAGGGAAAAAGACTTGATGCTCGTCAATACAGCATTCCCTGAGTTTTCAACCAAGATCGACCCTCTGTCTCACTGGTTTATTCCTGAGGAGTTGGTTGCGCATTCCATCGCCGGAATCAAAGAGGGTAAAGACCCTTTTTACAGGAACCTTTCCAAAGAAGTCGTCACGGTTATTATCTCTGCGCTGAACATAATTGCCAGGTCAGAAGGCCAGGACAGAGGTCGTTTTAACTTTGCCGATATAAAAAGCCATGTAGGCATAGAGGAGCTTGAAAAACTAAAAGAATCTTTGTCTTCAGTAACCACATCAGAAGAATTGCGCCGGGAGGCGCTTGACCTGTGTGCGGATATTGAGCGGATCATTAACACCGGCAAAGAAAACTTTTCAAAGGTTGCTGCTTCTCTTCGTGTAGCCCTGATGGAGTTGACTACCGGTAATGTCGGTAAGATCGTCGGCAAAGCTTCATCTAACCGGTTTATAACACGTCTGGAAGAAGACAAAAGCGTCATCATGGTTTGTCAGCTCTCCTCTCTAAGTGTTGAAGAAGCAGCGTTAACACTCGGCAAAGTAATGCTGTCAATGACAAAATCTTTTGTTGGTCGTGTGTTTAATTCAAACAGGCGGAGAGTAAAAAAACCTTTGTGCATCTATATAGATGAAGCGCAAAGCATCCTCTTCCCAGGTCTGGAGGATATGTTTGCCAAGGCAGGCGGCGCAAATGTTTTTATCACCATGTTTGTCCAGTCAGTGAATCAAATATACGACGCGGTTGGAAAAGAAAAGGGCAAGGCAATCTTGGACAACACAAACACAAAAATGTTTATGCGTGTCCCGGATCCGGAAACAGCAATGTATGTGGCTGCTCACTTCGGCACTCACAAAGTTTTGTCGCCAATTATGAGCCCAAGCGGGGGAATAACCGCACGCGAAGTCGAGGAAGACGTAATTAAACCGGCCGACGTCATGAAGCTTCGGCCGCGAGAATTCTTTCTGACGACCTATGCAGACGAGAAATATAGCGGCAAGTTTAAAGGCAAAACCTGTGACTCATCTGACACCTGGCTCGAAATCCAATATCCGTCGGCGCCAGCGTAACTTTTTTTGGAGGGATTATGCCTGAAAGGGCGGCAATTATAGGCTTTATTGGAATTTCAGGTGTGGGACTCGTTGGTTATACCCTCAAGCGCATTTTTTCAGGCGCTGAGGCCGGGGGGGGGCAACGTCACCATTGTGCCTCTCCACAGGGTGCGACGCCCAGCCTAGCGGGACTAAAACAAGACGAGCAGATGGTAACACTTAAAAAAATATCCGGTCTCTGGACCCAAAATGATGACAAAACAAAGATTGCAATCGAGATTTTGGCGAAAAACTGGTGCGCACGCGAAAATATGGAAGCTGATGGTGGTTTATCCTCGGCTACAGTCCAGGAAAGGAAGCTCACGTTCAACCACGAAGAAATAAGCATATTTTATTCAAAAATCAAGCGTCAGCCAGTTTTTTCAGGACTGGCTATGGAAGTTATAGAAGACATACTTACGCTGCTTGACGAGTATGGCGACTGCCCATCTGTTGTAACGAGGAACGTGAATGAACCAGACAAGAAGTTAGACCCTAAAGTCATTGAGGTGCTTAAAACCAAGGTCACTCTTATTGAGCACACCTTGAACGTGACCGACGAGGTCCTGCGTCGACTGCCGGCTGGCCCTATTGCACCAAAGGGAGTAATCGCTGCTCTTGCTCATGACTTGGGCAAACTGCCTGCATATTACGACAAGATGTACGCAACTGGTGATCACAAGATGTTAGGGATCTCAGTGTTGGACGGTATGCCAAAGTTTAAAGGGCTCCAATACGCTGATGATATTCTCGTCGCGATCCGCAGGCACCATGACACCCTGGACAAGGAAGCTCCTTTTTTAGTTTCCACCCTTAAGGATGCTGATCAGTCGGCTCGCCGAAACGAACTCCAGAAGCATATGCTGGCAACCAAAGATGACCCAGCGGAGCATATGCAAGCCAAGCCAGACAACTCCGGCGACCAATCCGAACCAGCTCAGCCGAAGGCTTTCCCTCAGTCGCTTAAACAGTTCAGGAAGATGAATCAAGAAAGCGAAAAAGCGGCCAAAGAAGCTGAAGAGCTAAAAAACGCGGAAGGCGGCATTAAGTTGCGCACAGGCGAAGAAGATCCTCTCGGGAATGAAGGGGGGTCGGCAGACCCGTTAGGAAACGATCAGGCATCCAAGCGGACTCTTGAAAGGATAGATGTTGGCGACTGGTTCGACCAGGAGGACCTACTCAATTCCCTCCGGAAAATAATTAATATCCAAGCCAACACCGATACGCAGGCTTTCTCAATGCCTGATGGGACAATCTACTTTAGGCCCAAATGGTTTTGGGAAAGGATAAAGCGCAGATACGCTAGCAAAGTGCCACTTATTGCAACAGCTGATGCAGACGAAACCACCAAGGAAAACATTATTTATTCAGTGGTTTGCGAGATGTCAGAAAAGGACGCTGTCCGCTCAGACCTGCTTTGGAAAAACCACTATGGAGCGATGTTTACTCTTCATTCTACTGGGCAAATAGCGCCACAAGATCAATTTCTGATTCCGATAAAAACCGACGCATTTGGATGTGTACCGTCGCATTTTGAACAACTAAAGGGCGGTAATCTCAAACTTGTATCACGTGTTGAACTAAAAAAATGGAGATAAAGGAGGATGTATGGAAGGCATTACTACAAAAATAAACCCGCTCTCATATATGGAGTCGGATAAGTATCTCAACATTTGGCAATACCTGTTTGCGCACATCTTAAGTGGTTTTTGGGGGCGCTTAATTGCAATCATTTTTCTAGCCCTGAGCATCTATTTTGGAGTTCGGCGGCGTAGCTTGCAGCTTGGAGCGATCTTCTTTGTGTTGGCACTTTGCGTGACTTACGGTGCCCCAGCGATGAAGCTGCTTGGCTTAATTTAGGGGAGGGGGAAAGACATATGTCAAATTCAGCAAAAGGTGGAGACGTAACGACCATTCAGGCCTCGCCAGAAGAAAAACCGAAGGGCATTCTTGATGCGCTGTCCGAGCTTGAATATTACTATACCCAGGAACTGAAAGGGGCAGTACTGGACGGTGGTTTTTTTACAACAAAACAGCGCTTTTCTTTTCTGGAGCTGGGCTTTAGATCCACATTTGTTTCAAGTCTCATCACAGCCCTGATGACACCAGTTGCAATCGGAGTCGTCGAAAAAATGGTCCCTGTTTTTGGATCAACAGAACCCAACCTCTTTGATACGGTTTTCGTGTTCATGCTGACATTGTCGTATTTGATAGGTTACGCCTTTTTGATTGGTAGAGGATCCATGTGCTTTTTTGGAGAATACACACACCAAATGGTTAAAAATCTTGTTGGCGGTGTCATAGCTGCAGCGGTTCTCAAGATGGGCATCATCTTCATCTTGTTTCACTTTATTTACCTCAAGATATTCACCCCTGAAAAGATCACATCATTCATGCTTATGCTTGGAAAAAATATCGACATTGCCCGGCTTGAAGCCCCGTACAAATGGTTACTTGAATTTAGACCCGTGTTCCTCACGTCAGCATATTTTGTAGTGCTTTCAACGATTTTATTCGTTGCTATTATTTCCGGTTGCTACTTCAAAGCGTTGGTCCGGAATAAAAAAATCAAAGAAGCAACACTTTTAATCTAAAACATGCCACAGGGGACGGACATATAGATAGTAAGGGAAGAGCATCTAGCAGTTATGTGAAAATTTTTATCACACTAAAAGGAGAACACCAATGGCAGAAAACCAGAAAGAAACGCAGAAGCAACCAAAGCAGGCCAACCCCAAGTCGAACGGGGGGGCACCACAAAAAGTCAAGCTGTCTAACGCTGCACTGCGGGCAGCTCAGAAGGAGCGCAAGCTTCAACGGAAGGTGGAACGGGCACATCGCCCTGACACCATGCTGATCGGGCGCATGGCGCTTGAAACAAATGTTCTGGGCACCCTGGTTGACCGGAACGACTATCTTATTCGAAGCTTCAGGGACAGGGTCGGTGTCGTTTCAAACATCCCCCTGGAGTCGTTTACCGAGATTATCAACGAGCAGAATATTCTGCGTGTGCGCCTGCATACCCAAAACAAAAAACTGGCAGCACTTCTCGAAGTTGATTATCAGGCTCCAGGCGGCTACGATGAAGCATTTGAATCCAAACTGCTTGAAGAAAACCCCCCAGGGTCCATGAAGCCTAAACAACAAACAAAAGTGGCGAATGCCTGATCTCACATTTTTCTGATTATCAAGCCCCATCCCTTGATAAGGGCTGGGGCTTTTTAAAAACAAGGAATATCACTCATGAAATGCCCAAATTGCGGGAACGCCCGTACGACAAGCAGTCCTGGTGATGGATTTGTAAACAGACCCATTATGGAGTGTCAGGCATGTGGTGTTGCGTGGTGTGACTCACCGGTACCCGGTCGTAGCGTAATCATCAGCCAGTTCAGGTCTTAAAAGAGATCAGGCATGAACGAAATACTGACCGACTGCTATACACAAGCACTTATAGGGGCAAGCCTCCAAGATGTTGAGCTATTACTGGGCAAACCGTTTGCTTCTCATTATACAAACGGAATGTTCGTACAAATTCACCATATCGGTGACAACTACACGAGCATCTTCTTTACTGATGGCCGTGTGAGTAAAATTGATCATCAAAACGAGCGCCGCACAGTCCCGAGAGTTAAGCCGATTACCAAAAGACCGGCCTACATAAGGTATGGTAACCATCGTATCCGGGCGACCGTAACAAGTATTTCCATCAAGTCTGGTGTTTTCGAGATGCCGGCAGAAGATCAGACTCCATTGCCGAGACTTGCAACTGGTGACTTTGTAACAACTTGCCTAAGCTTTAAGTTGCGACAAAATACCTGTTCTTTTGTTTCCTTGGCAGGACACATCCTTGAAACGAAAAACAACAAGGCAACAATCCTTTGGAATACGCCTTTTGAAACGCACAGCTCTAGGGTTTTGCGTGAATATATTTCAGCTCATCTTGCTCTCGAGTCATTGGGTAAAGCTACACATATAGAGCAGCACAGCCTGCTGGATGGTCCAGACGATAAAATTGCCATTATAAAGTCAGACCTGTGTGTCTATTGTACAGAAGGCGCGTGTGGACTGCATTACAACCCGCATCATGAAAAGGTATTGCCGACACACGGAGGTTTGCGGTGACTGGACAACAAAAAGAACGACAGCGTTGCCTGATCGCCGAAGACAATATTGTCTGTCGATCTATTTTGAGCGGTTTTTTGAACAAACACTATGAGTGTGATTTTGCCGTTAACGGCCAAGAAGCGTTCGAACTGTATAAGCTCTCGCACAACAAGAAAAAACCATATCAGCTTGTCTGCCTTGATGTCGTAATGCCTGTGGTTGATGGCCTTGAGGCTCTGCACAAAATCCGTTGTTTCGAAAAAGACATAGCCGTCCCTCCGAACATGGAAGTTAAGGCGATCATGATATCGGCCCTTTCGTCACCAAGTACTGTTTTCAAAGCAATGTACCGTAGTGGCGCCCACGGTTATGTAATTAAGCCAGTAAAAGCGACCGATTTGAACACACAACTCGTCCAGGCTGGCTTACCGTCTGTTTCCCCAATCGGAGGATTGTAGCATCATGGCGAGAGCCACAACATCCATCATTCACGACTTACTTGGCCAAGACACCAACGTTGTCCACTGCGTGCTTGACAAGGCCCCCGTCGAGACACACGAACTATCCTCTGGGGACACTTTCTTTAAATATATTGAGGGTGGCATCAAAAACCTAGTGATTGGTGCCCAGGGCGAGGCTGTAAAGGCGGGCGGTAAATGCGGAGGTATCACTTGAACACAAAGGAGACTTCTCGTGAGGGGGTAAATTTGTGGCAAACCGCCAGATCGGCATTGTCTGCAACCAGGAATGAAACTTTTGCGACTTCTGCCTTATTCCTGACCACGGCATGGTCGGCTACCAAATTTTGTGCTCATTCATCAGGAGGGGGGCTTGTTGCCGCTATGATGATAGGTGGTGTACTCGTGTATGGCCACAATAAACTCATCAAAAGGGACGGCGCTAACAGAACGGGGACGCGAAATTATTTCTTTCGCAAGGCCACTAATTCGTCCCCAAACCCAATCATTAATCAGCCTGAATCAGTAATAGCAGCTACATCAGAAGGTTTTTTTGCCGCGTCGCTGGATGGGCTAAAGATACTTGAGGCTAATCCTTCTTTTTGCAGAATGGTTGGCTATTCAAAAGAAAATCTTATCGGAATGTCTTTGGAAGACTTTTGCTGCAGCAGCAACAAGGCTGTGTGCAGGCAAACAATGTCTCTGCTGCCTTCATCTAAGCATAGCCAGTGTGAGGTAGAAATCAAAACCCGGCAAGGACGATGCCTACAGGTCAAAATAAGTGCTTCACTATTAAGCGAAGGCGCTGATGAAAAAATAATTTTCGCCTTCGTTTCAGACATTACTCAACACAAAAACTACACAAAGGCCCTTGAATATCAAGCACTGCACGATGAGGCTACAAATCTGCCTAACAGGGCATCTCTTAATCTTTTTTTGGAAGAAGCCTTGTCATCAGCAGTAGGGGGGAGATCTACCGTTGTATTTCTTCTCGACCTTGATGATTTCAAGCACTACAACGATGCTTTAGGCCACCCCTTTGGTGATATGATTCTGGCATCTGCCGCTGGACGCCTACAAGGTTTCTGCCAACACGACTGCCAGGTAGCCAGAGTGGGCGGGGATGAATTTGCCATAGTCGCTGCGGGGATGTCACAGGCGGAGGCACAAACTTTTGCATCAAGAGTGTCTAGTGTAATCAGAGAAAAAACAGTACTTGCCGGCCAACACATATTTACCTCGGCTAGCATTGGCATAGCTATGGCCCCAGAGCATGGTTCCACTGCAGAGGACCTTATGAAACGTGCAGATATGGCTATGTACTCAGCCAAAAAAGGCGCGAAGGGGGGCTACTGTATTTTTTCGTACAGCATGGAGGCCGAGACACAGCAAAAACTTGCCATGAACGCATCACTACGCGGCGCCATGCTAAACAACGACTTTTATCTGCTTTATCAACCCCAGGTTGATATTCTCACTGGGAAGATAATAGGAGTTGAGGCTCTTCTCCGCCTTAAAAACAACGGGACAGACCTCACTAAACCAGCTCATTTTATCCCTGCACTCGAGGAATCTGGGCTAATCATACCTGTAGGAGAATGGGTGCTGACCCATGCAATTCAGCGCCTAGCAAAATGGGAATCTCTTGGCCACGCATGCCGCATGTCAATAAACATATCCACTAAACAGTTCAAGGACCCTACGTTTGCCCAAAGGGTTATTAGCGCCATTCAGTGCGAAAAGGCAAACCCATCGTTAGTATGTATTGAAATCACAGAAAGCACTTTGATGGAGGATATCGAGCTTGCAAAAACCCAATTAACAGAACTTGCCGCATTTGGCATTTCAGTGTCCATCGATGACTTTGGTACTGGCCACTCGTCTCTCAAATATCTTCAGGAACTCCCTGTCAATGAAATCAAGATTGACCAATCTTTTGTAAGGGGTATTTCCAGCCAGTCAGACGACACAATAATTGTAAAAACGATTGCCAAGCTAGGCCAGTCTCTTGGTCTACAGGTTGTTGCAGAGGGAGTCGAATCAGCATGCCATATTCGGCAACTTCAGGAGTTCGGCGCTACCTACGGGCAAGGTTTTTTTTACAGTCACCCCTTGTCCGAAGGAGAAATACTTCTTCTTTTAAATGAAAAAGCAGGGAGTGACGGCAGCGTTATTCCGGCAGAACTTAGTTGCCCTTGCCGGGGGCATGATAAAAAGTTGCCAGCTTGTTTGCATGGCTTCGCCAACAATTAACTTCTGACCGCCCCCTGATAACGCAGGGGGCATTTTTTTTGCCAGTAATGCCACAGGGGACGGACATATATCTAATAGAGGGGAATAATTTTGCTGACCGAGGGACTTATGGATACCTCCAACTTCATGCTTGAGCGTATTGATGATTTATTGCCACCTGCACTTGCGTGCCAGATTTCTGAGGCAAATCAGCGCTTAGAAAAAGCTTTGGCTGAAGAAAAAACAAACCAGCTCAAGGCTAAAGAGATGGAGCAAAAAGCTCTGGATCTTCAGTCTATAGCAGAAACTAAACAGCTTGAGATGATGATTGCCAAGGATGATGTCGTAGGTATTCATGATGACATCCAAAAGATATGCAACGACCAGAAAAAAGCAGAGCTCGACCACCTGGAGGCGTTAGACCTTCTGGAAACCGTAAAAAAAATTGTTGAAGAAACAGCTCAAAAAAAGGAGCGGCTTAAAAAAGACAAGGCAAAGAAAGAAGCAGAGATGACACCGGCCCTTTTACGTGCCAGCACCCGCAAAATAGAATTTGAACGGCACGTTGCAATGTCAGAAATTGAATTTTTGTCAATAAAAAGAATGCTTGCTGCGGCAGAAGAAGGAGTTTTGAGAAGTCGTCTTGAAGTAGCAGAGGCGAAGCTGAGTATACTTGAGCACCCGAACTGCGCAGACATAATGCCACATATCAACGGATTAATCGAATGGGAGGGAGAGGTTGTCAATGGATAACGAAAGCGGAAGCCTTAATAGCATAAAAGCGCGTGTAGACGCACTCAGGAAGGGATCTATAGATGAGGCAAGCGCAGGGGGCGTCGCCCAGAAAGATATTGATCTGCAGAAAAAGTTTGCAGTCGATTCAGCGGCCCCAATCGAAGAGGGCATAATTACCATGGCCCGCACAGGCGAGCTTGTAGAACCGGAAGAACCAGCCAACGATGGTGTTGATTCAGAGGTGGAGTCAGAGCTGGATCGCCAGTACAACATACTCCATCCGGATCAAGCAGATCTGGCCACTGACAACGGCGAAAACAGCACGACGCCCCCTATGAGTAAAAAAACCAAAATGATGATTGCCGGAGGGGTGGCAGCGCTTGGGTTGCTTGCATATGGCGCTACTACGATGGTTTCTGCAGTAAATGGCAAAAAACAAGAGACAGTTTCACTGAGTCTGCAGTCAGCCAAAGGGGTGCCTCCATTGCTCGTTGCCGCGCAGCCTCGAATATCATCGGCATCAGGGCCCCAGCAAGCGGTATTTGTTAAAATATCCTCTGTCCAAAAGCAGCAGGCAGTCTCAGTAACTCCGAATCAAGCGCCTTTGGCACAAACCCAGATGCCTAAAACGCCTCAATTAACTCTTGCGGCACAAGACAAACCTTTGACAAAGATGCAGTCTGCGCAAATGCGTGCGGTTCCACAGCTTGCTATTCAGCAACCGCAACCGCCAGAACAAAAGGCCATTGCACAGCCGCAGCCGCCGGCAGAACAACCAAAGAAGATTGAAGAGCCCAAGAAATTAGAGACACCTAAAAAGCCCGTTGTGGCTAAAAAACATAAGGTTGTAACAAAAAAACGCATCAAGCATGACGAGGATACCCTTCCTCAAAGAACCACCCTGGCCAAAAAGAACGGATCTGACGAGGTCCTGGCTATTCTCGAACGCGCGAGGAATTCACAGTGAAAATAACAAAGACAATCACCCAATTCATCTTTGTAGCCATGGTCTGCACGAGTGGCATGGCATATGCTGGCGGTCAGGCAAAAGTGCCAACTCCTCCGGCACAGGCCGAGGCAAAGTCCACCGCAACTGAAACTTCCATAGCTGTCACTGGGGATTCCAAAGAGATCGCCCGGCTTAAAAAGCTTATTACAGCTAAAGATAGTGCTCTCGACATCGCAATTGCTGAGATAAAAAAACTCAGTGAGCGGGGAGGGGTTCCTTCAGAACCAAAGGCTTACAGCGAAAACCTTGGGATGAAAGAGGCTTTTCAGCTTAACGGATGGGACATAGCAGAATTCCGAGGGGTAGGGGATGTGCAGGCAAAATCACTTCGTGACGTCACTATTTTCAAGGTTCAGGACAAGAAGTCTCTTTCTGCGGCCAAAGATTTGCTCACACCCAAAGCAAAAGCCTATTTCGCCTGTGGAAACGGTGCTCAGTGCTTTGTTATTGCCAATAGTCAATTGATGGTTCCCGGCTCTAGGGCAAACTGATAAATATTTAGAGTTCCTTATGAAACCTGAAAAATTTGCTCCAAATAAAGATATCGAAGAATGCATGAGAGATCATGGCTATGGCGAGGAATCAATTAAAAATTTCGTAACGTTAAGACGTACGATTGTTTATACATTTGAAATGGGGACATATGGATCCATACTAGCTATGTCGCTTATAGCGGTTGCGGCAGCACTTACGTCCTCTCTTATTGAAATGAATAAGGTGCCAGGTTATGCCATGATGGCCCTTATTGCCGGCATCGGGGTGCGTGCCACAATGACGTTTCATCACCTTGCCAAATGCATCAGGAATGGCGCTGTGTCATCAAGTGAAATTAACAAGTCGATTCACATATTTTATCTCAATTTTCATTGACATTTTCTTAAGATAAAGTAGAATCTAACGCATATTCTCTCCGCGCCTCTATAGGCATCCTCCCAAACTGCCACTTGGGTTGTATTCGCATGATATTGGCACATGCCCCTCCGGCCAGAAACCAGTTCCGTCAGCATTAAGGAAAAGGTAAGGCCATACTTCAAAATTCAGCCTGACCAAGGGATATTTTTTGCCTCGTTCAGGCTTCTTAATTTCTCACTATTACCCGCTTCGATCCTCGTGATCAAGGTGGGTTTTTTATTTCAAATTCAGAAAGGAGGTAATCGCCATGTGGGAAATTCTTGCATCGATTCTCCAGGGACTATTCATCGGCCTTAATGCCGGCGGTTAGTTCTACACCCACCCACTCCCGGTCACCGCTTCCCACAGAAGCCTGACCGGATCACAACTTTTCTCAACCCTGCCAGGGAGCACAAATTCTCCCTGTGGGGGAGGTTTGTGTTTTTTCTGGCCAACCAAAATGCCAAGGGGGCACAAACCATGAAGACAAGAACCACAGAATGGGCAGAAAGAATGCTTCGCAAGATAAGCGAAATTGCTTCTGCCGCAATCAACCGTTTCTCGGTTCCGAGAAACACAATTTCTACAGCTTCCGCCCAAGGGCACTGTGCATTCAAAACCGCATACGAAGCAAAGCACGGCTCTCCGGAGTTTGACTTCGCTTCGTTGACAAGGTTTAGAGTGGGACATGCCTTTGAGTTTGACATTGCCACCCGCTTAATAGCTGGAGGCTTTGTCCCGGTGGAACCAGACGAAATACTCACTCATCCAGGCCCCTGTTTTTGCGGGGGAGGCGACCTGCTTGATGTTTGTGGTGTAACTGCAAATATCCGCAAAAGCCTAAAGGCCAATGGCGTTTTGTTGCCTACTGAGCAGCTGACGCTGGATATTCCGGCAGACGACATCGGCGCCAACTACGACATTGTTGTCAAGGCTCCCAATGGCAGCTTTATGGTCTGGGAATGCAAGACAACAGAAGACACGCTGACCATTCCTCGAGACGAATGGGTCTCACAGGTCAAAACACAGCTGGGGTTGCTCAGACATTTCGCTCCTGAAGGTTCTGTTATCCGTGGCGCAGTTTACTGCCGGATGGGGAACTCTATCGAGCAGGACTTTGAGATCGCCCCGCCGAACGAAAAAGAGTGGGCAGACCTCAAGGCTCGGGCGCAACACATCGCTCAAGCCAAACGCGGAGAGGTTGAAGGTGCGAAAGAGCCTTCACACTTCTGCGGGTTTTGCCATGCAGCAACCTGCCAGTATTCACCGGCAGGACGAGCAGCAAATTCATTCCCGTTACCAAAAGATGTCCAACAGGCGGTGGAGAACTTCATCACCACCAAGGACATCGCCGACTCTTATGCCAAGGAAGCAGAACGGCATAAGAAAAAGCTCCTCGACTATGCAGGCGATGAGCGGATGACAGCTAAAGCCGGGAAGTATCTGGTGATGGCGTCACCCATCCCTGGCAGGGTAACCATCAGCACCAAGAAGCTGGCAACCATGGTATCGCCTTCCATCCTGGAGGCGTGCAGTTCCAAGGGCAATGGCTACATGAAGGTCGAGGTAAAACCTCTGCCTGACGAGCCGCCAGCATCCAATGCCTAAACCCCGCTCAGGGTGGCGCTTCAACAACCGCGCACCCCTCGAGCAAAGGGTGCGGTCTATCTTCTGTGGAGGGTATGGCCATGGCAAGCAAACCACTTTTTAGGATAAACGGACAATCCTCTCTTCCGTTCGCGGTGGAGGTGGTGATCAACCATCTGAGGATGAAATCGTTCAAAAGAGCCAGCGAAGTAGGCTCAATGATGACCGACTCATGCAAAGATTTGGCCCGGGAGATATGGGAAGCTGAACGGCGTATGCTGGACACCCACGACATCCCGATCTGTCCGTTTTAGACCATCCATAGCGTCTCTGACGCCCCGTAGCGCGGCCCCGCATAAGTCGCTACGCATATCCTTTCATGCGCTCCTTTGAGCGCCCCAACGTCGGTGGGAGACCGAATATTTGCACAAATCTCCCACCGGGGGAGGAGTGCGCCTTCTACATCAAAAAAAAGGAGCAGTACCATGAAACGGATTCAAACATTAACCCTTCCCCAAAACCTGCGGGACATCTCCCGTAACTCCACTTCCGTAACCCGTGCCGCACGCAGGGCCTTCTATCGCCGGCTTGCTGGTGAGTTGTTGGCATTTGCTGCAACCGTAGCACTGATCGGCATGATCTTCGTCGGGTTGTACTTGCTGGGTGACACTGCCCACAAGACCCCTGACACATTGCCGTCAATGCCGCTCGCAGCAGGTTCATTGGCAACCCTTTTAGGAGGGAAGCCAGCCCGCCGTAAGGCAAAAAAGAATTTCAAAATAGTTGGCGAATTGAAAGGGGATATCCCTTCTCGCCGTCACTTGCAATCTGAGCAGGAAGAGCATGCATGGAAGAAGCATTTCCGTGAAATGCTCCAGAGCGAGATGAAGGAGGTGTTGTCATGAGCTTCCAACAACTCGACCTCTTTAGCTTTGCAAGCTCCACACCGGCCCCGACTATTGTTGCACCTAAGAAGTCGGCGCCTATCTCAACACCTCTTTGGGCTAGGGCCATGGCTATTCCAGTCATGATCCTGGCTGCCCTTGCCGCTGGCGAGGAAGGCCGTCGCCCGAAGTTTATCCCCAATGGCTCGCTGGAAGGCGCTGCAGCTTTGGCTGCTGATGCCTACAGCATCGGACTGTGCCGCACTCTGGATCTTGATCCGGATGAGGACCTGGCTGGCGCTACCAGCGTGGGTAACGCCCGTACAGACAGCTATGAATTTGCTGTTGTGGGTCGCTCCCAGACTAGGGGGACAGAATGAACGCCCCCGCCATCGCGCTGACAGAGCACGCCGCTGAACGCTGGCTGGAGCGGGGTATCCCCGTAACAGCCGCTGTTGAGAAGTGGCTCGCCAAAATAGGACAGGCTTTTACCTCAACCCCGGAAAAGTTCAGCTGGGGTAAAGGCAAAAAGCGGATCACTGTCGTCGGGGTTATGTCTGACAACACCCCAGTAGTGATCACCGTCTACTAACAGCCTCCATTGGAGGCCTACCCCATAAGGGAGAATTTACCTCTCCCTCTGGGAGAGGTTTATCCAGCCAAGGAGGCTACCATGAAATTTCAAATCACCGAGGCGGAATTATTCACCGCCATAGATAACGCAGTTGCAGGCCACATGCGGAAGGACCCAGCAGTAAAAGGTTCAAGCCGCAGGTCGGTTCTCGTAGCACCAGCAGGCAGACTTAACAGCATTAACGGCTTGCCGCTGATCCCTGTTAGCCCGAAGTCTCAGTTGGTTGCCAAATGGGGTTTTGATGCCATTCCAGGAGGTGCTTCATGCTAACTGCAGCCATCTTAAGCGTTTTTCTTGGCCTACTGATTGTACTGGCCATTACCTACGCGATTGAACCAAAACCTGCAAAAAACAGCGACCAGGATATCTTTTATCTGCGCCGGCTCGACCTCTTCCCGGAGTTTTTGGAAGAATGGGAACAGTCAGTGGATAAAAAAATATTGGTTGCCCCTCGTGGCATCGCGATACCCGTTATCAACGGTGCTCCAGCTCTTCTTTCCGACCATTTCTATGAATCCAAAGCATTCCAAGACGAATGGGAAGCAGCAGAGGCATATGCCGCTGCCTGTGCCTGTGAAGTCGGATGTCAGGACGTTTGGGAATACTGGGAGGGCAAAGGAGGCTGGGACGAGGAACATTAAACAACAATCTGCTTAAGCCATCTCTTCCCGCCATACACGGGGCTTTTTCTTCACATCGCCCCGTATGGGGGGCGTGTGTCAACCGCACATGGAGGTGCACAACATGAGACTCAGAACCATTATAGGAATCGAAGACCCGACCAAAGCTCTGCGTAGAAACCAGGGGCTTTTCGCAATGATAGAAGGCGAGGTCAAAACCAGCTTCGCTGGTGAGACGGCCCGGGTGGTTTACCACTCTGCCGGCGACCCGCTTTTCAACGGCGGCAAGCAACTGTACAGCTATGTACACGTAGGCGACCCTGCCGTATTGCGCGAAGTAAAGGCCCACCCGGGCCTGGTTGGATACATCGACCACTCACCCCGCCAACATGCCGAGCCTGTCCCCACTGTCCATATGGACGATGTAGTGGAAGGACACGGCGAACTGACCAAGGTTCTCTACTTTGGTCCGTACGGTGAATTTGCACCGTCCTGTATCAAGGAATTCCTGGGTAATGATTGTCTGATTTATGCAATCGTAACCCCGGCAGACAGCGGTTACCACCGCATGCCGGTCGAACGGGTCAGTTGGGCTGATCACTGGTACCCTGTGCCAGACAGCCCATCAGTCAAGTTTGACCTACCGGAATTCGACACCATGGCATTTGATGTCATGGTTGTCGATCATGGAGGCCTTGATGCAAGAAGTCGGAAGGGCAACAGTCATTACGACTTCAGATCCGAAACCTACATCGACGAGATGTACCGCCTAGTAAAACCGGGAGGCCTCGTCAAATACATCCATGGACCGGACGGCATAAAAAACGGCGCTTCTAAGTTTTGCGCCCGTTTTGAACGCCCAATGCCATTCAGTGACGGTGACTATGGTCGCTGGACTCTGTGCGGCATCCGGAAGGAGCGGATATCATACTGCTCAAAGGCGGTATCAGGAGTCCTTGATCGCATCAGTCCTCAAAAGGGACTGGAAGTTGCGGTTGAGGATGTTTTTACGTGGACATATCCACTGCCAGGTGAAGACAAGGTTGAGTCCAAGGTGTACGAGGATTCAACTGTCCCGATGCACGCGATTATCCATAAGCATGGGGAAATGACCATGGAGGATGCGGAAGCAATTCTTGCTCCCCTGGTCGATAAACTGACTAAAAAGAAAGACCAGTTCGAAGTGAGCCTTAAGATGGGCGGTTATGCAGCACTTGCCGACATCGCCAAGGAACACGGATGGGGAACTGACCCCGACTTCCGATGCGAAGTGCATGTCAAGCCGCCAGCCGGTTTTGATGTGTTTAGCAACGAGGCGGGGTTTGTGTCACTTGGCAGACTCTCAGAGTTTGGCAAGGCATCAGTACCCTGCGGCAGCGGCCATCGCAACGGCTACATCGTTGAGATTGAAAACGCCCCGGCAACTTTGCCGGCGCTGCGTGCCTATGCCGATGAAAAAGGGTGGGAGGTTGTTGCCAAAGGCCAAAAGCCTACGGTGACAGTCACCTGCATACCCTTTACCTGGTCACCAACACCATCACAAGCAGCAAGTATGTCAGTTCATGTAAAAAACATGAACGACTCTTTTGCTGAAAAAATATATGACTGCGTTGATCCTCAACTGGCTGAAGGCCAGAAAAAGGGTTCGGGACGGGCTGATAAAAAGTCCGGCAAACGCAGCACTCATGAAAAAGTCGTTCCTGTTGAGCCGAGCCTGGTTAACGCAACCAAGCTCCTGTCAGATCTGCCTCCGCAGATTCTGGTGGGTGGCGAAAACGGGGATGGAGCAGTAATCCTGGCAACCGGCCGGGTGGACAAGGAAGAAATTCTATCATCCATTCCGGACGAGGAGTACGGCGTCATTGAGTCGGTGTTAACTAAGCCGGTCTCGAAGTTCGTTGTATACCCCCTCGATCAACCGTCTGCCGATGTCCTCGACTGCAAAGTCGGAGACTGGATTATTGCCAGCGACCTCTAGGCTATCCAGCCTTCCCGCCATATACGGGTTCAAGTAAGACCACGAGCCCGTATGGGGGTTTGTGTGTCGCAATCACACAACAAGGAGGGCCCAAATGGCCTTTAGAAAAAATCTCGTAAAGACCGGATACATGTTCGAGCGCGCTATTGTCCCCAATAGCCGGTTGTATGTGTCTGGTGGACTCTTTAAAAAGGACGTCGCCGCAGATGATCTTGAAATGCTGGCCTTTGAAGGAATCGCTAATCTCACGTCAATGACGTGGGAGGAACCGGGTTCCACTAAAGGCAGCAGGGCAGAGCGTCTGTTTGATACGATCTTCCGTTGTTACGGAAGTCTGTATCTTAATGGCGATAAGGGGCTGAAGTTAAAAGGCATCGGCAAGGACGCCAAGGCCCCTGAACATCGGTGGGATTTGGAAACTGAACCGCTTCTGATGTACGAAGCTATGGTTCAGACCTCAGGCGGAAGCTTGCCAATTGCTGTACCGCCAACCGTAGAGATAACGACCGGCAGATCTGGACGTCTGTTTCTGCGTACCACCGACAGATCCGAGCTCCAAAAAGCCTGCGACAGTCTGAATAAGGCAGGCGGAGTAAAGGTGGAGCCCATCTCAACCATTTCTTCCGATTGGGTTCGGATGCGTGGGGTTTCCTGGAAATTTCTGGGAAAAGGAGGCTTGTCCTCCCAGTCGGTGTACATTGCCGGCCAAGACCCAAAGGTCGCCAAGGATGGCTTGATTCAAAAGCTCATCGACAAGCAGGTTCCAATTCTTCCCGAATGGAAGGATGTCTTCTGGGACTCGCTTGAAAAGTGTGGCTACATCACCACCCTGGAGGACCATCGTATTCACGGGTTCGAAATCAACCTGCCGACCGACGAAATATTCGCGTTGATCGGTGACATGATCAAAACCCGGACGTTCCCACGTCCAAAAGAACTGCCGGCACACGTTACCTGGTAGCGGCCGGCACATAACCACCACATAGACGTAACCCCACGGGGATTGGATGCAGCAACCTTCTCCCCGTCGGGAGAATTGCGTCCAGTCTCCGTGTGTAACGCCCCGAAGCAGCCCTTACGGCGCCGGGTAACCAAACACACACTACTCCAAGGAGACTGAAACAATGACGACTCAAAACATTATAGCTAAAGCACAAGCATTCGCAACCGCCGCCCTTGCACACCGCCCTGGCGACCTGACCAAGCGTCTGGTTGCTGCCATGTTTGCCGGTGAGCGTATGGATTCCTCGGATGAAGTTCGTGGTCTCTCCATCATGCTCAAAGGTTTGCACGGTACCGGCAAGACATCCATTGTCAACCTGTTCGCAGGTCTTATGGGTCTGTCTATGTCGGATGGATGGCTGGTTAACGGAACCCAAGGTACTACAGAGGCCAGCGTAACGGCTGAGTGGGATCTGGGCAAGCTGACCAGTGGACAGCGGGTAGCTCTCGCAGCCCGGGTCATGAATGCTTATGACACAAAAGATGGTCACGGTTTCGCCCTGATCAACGAGCTGGGTCGTATGAACCAGTTCACGCAGGACGCCTTTTTCGGGCCGTTCAGCGAAGGCGACATCACCATCGGTTCTTCCTATGTCAAGCGGATCACCCCTGGTGTTCTGTTTGCCACTTCCAACGAGGCCGAGTTTGACATGGCCTTTATGGATCGCTTCAGCCTCTGCTTTTTCCCGCAGGCCGCACGCGGCGAGGAAGGGAAGGCAGCCATCCTGAAGAGGACTAATCCAACCACTGCTGCCAGAAAGGTTGAACAGGTCATGACGACTGACGACCTGAAGGCAATCCGCCAACACGTAACAGCCAACATTGAAGTCACTGCCGAAGCAGCCGCCACCGCCTACTACTTCGTACGCAGCACCCAGATCTGCCCAGAGCTTACCATTGGTCAGAAGGGTGCGCTGCCGAAGGACAAAGGTGTTTTGGCAGCAGGCTGCTTCCCGAGCAAATGTGCCGAGTGCGGGTATCTGAAAAACGCAAAAGGCCGTGCTGCTTGTCACATGTCCCAGGCTCTCTCTATGAGGGCTGCGCTGTCTGCCGTTGCCTATGCTCAGGCAGTGGCATTCATGGACGGTCGGGACAAAGTGACCGGTGACGACATCAAAAAAGCTATGCCGTTTGTTGTAGCCCACCGTGCTCAGTACACCGAGCAGCACAAGACGGGCGACATGGAGCAACAGGCAACGGCATTTGTTAACGCCATGCACACTGCTGCCGGAGACGCTATTGGAATCAGCGTCAACGCAACACGCTACACCGCTGCCGACATCGCCAAGATTGAGGCAGAGGGTTCCCCCCTGGTTCTTGAAGCCATGGAGGGTTCGCGTGAAGCGATCATGGAAGGCAGCAAAAAACTCCGTGCAAGCCTTGGGCGCATGGACTCAGCTCAGCTTCAGCAAGCACGCAAGTCCGTAGGTGCTGATGATCAAAAGCTGGTTGATGACATGCTGTCTGCTCGGGCTGTTGTTGGTTTCGATCTGGATGACCGGGATTCCATCTCGGACTTCTTCTTCACTTCCAGTCTCGTTAACCGCGATGGCCAGCCTTACTTCTCACCAGATGAGTTGGGCGGGCTTGAAAACGATGGCCACACCAAGTCGGCAATGTTTGGTGTGGAGGCAGTGCTGTCCGGTAATCGTTTGGTCATGAAGTTCTCTGAGCCGCAAGGCAATGGGAGCATAGAGGCCGATGCATTCCGGGCACGCGCTATCTCAACACTGGCAGACTACGGCAAGATCAGCGACCCGTACGACGCCAAGCTCCAGGAGAAGTTGGAGTCAGCCGGTGTTATGGAAGAAATTTCCAAACCGGCAAAGAAGGCACCTGCAGCGAAAGCCGCAAGTGAGCAACCTTCTCTCATCTAGCAGCAACATACCCGCCAGGGGGTAGCATGTATCACAGCCCCTCCTGGTCCAGGGGCTAGATTACACTTCGAAAGGAGCGCACAGTGGGCGCCATAGACTATAACGGACTCAACGACAGAGCCCGGCGAGAGTTCGGTTTTACACCAACAATCGTTGAACCGGTTAATGGAG